>JAAYBQ010000105.1 GCA_012730035.1 Spirochaetota bacterium | reverse complement strand
GCTTATTCTTAAAAAATTTTAAACAATACTACAATTCCTTAAATTCGGGACAGGGTATACAACAACTGAACGATATGGTTTTTTAATGATCTCTGCTGATGCTGCTCTCAAAATTATCCTCTCTTCAATTTCTGTGAAGGAAGAAATAGAGACTATAAGTTTTATTGAAAGTGATGGACGTGTTCTTGCACAGGATATTGTCGCCGGTTTTAATATTCCTCCAGCGGATAATTCGGCAATGGATGGTTATGCCGTAATAAGCAGGGACACTGAGGGATCTACAACATCAAATCCGGTTGAACTTGAAATAGCTGGAGAAAACAGAGCCGGCGGAACAGATCATTCTAAAACGCTAACTCCCGGTTATGCGGTAAGAATTATGACAGGTGCTCATATTCCACAGGGCGCTGACGCAGTTATACCTTTTGAGGATACTGAAGAAACAGCTGACCGTGTCAAAATATTCCGAGCTGTTAAAAAAACAGAAAATATACGTTTTGCCGGTGAGAGTTTCTTAACCGGCGACACAGTTCTGGTAAAAGGTACTAAAATTGAATCAGCACACATTGCCTTACTTGCATCATTAAACAAAACAGAGGTGGCTGTCTTTAAAAAACCAGCGGTTACAATTATATCAAGTGGAGATGAACTTACAGAACCTGGTCCTGCATCATCTGGAGACAAAATAATCAACAGTAATGCGTATGTTCTTATGAATGAAGTAAAGAATACCGGCGGCATACCTTCAAATTCAGGTATAGTCAAAGATAATTTTGAAGACCTGAAGAAAACAATTGAAAAAGCACTTAACGGTGATATGGTTATATGTACCGGTGGTGTATCCATGGGCAGGTATGATCTTATACCCAATGTACTTAAAAGCCTGGGAGCCGAAATACTCTTTCATAACATTTCAGTAAAACCGGGTAAACCGCTTCTTTTCAGCAGAATTGGGAAATGCTTTTTTTTCGGATTTCCGGGAAATCCTGTATCCACAATGGTATCGTTTATCGAATTTGTACGCCCTGCCATATTAAAGATCTCAGGCTCACTGTTATATGAAAAACCGGTGGTCAAAGCGCTTCTTAAAGAAAAAATCCACAAGCAGGCCGGAAGAAAACATTTTATTCGTGGAAGATTCACAATAGTCGACGGCCTGTTCAATGTAGTAACAACGGGAAACCAGAGATCAGACATGATAAACTCATTAAGAGATGCAAACTGCCTGATTATTATACCTGAAGAAGTTGAAACTGTTGAAAAAAATACAGTAGTAGATATTCAGCTTATAAGGCATGGGGAGATTGATGCCACAGGTTAAATGCGTTTTACTTTATTCAGGAGGACTGGACAGTCTGCTGGCTGCAAAAATTCTCATGGATATGGGTATAGATGTTACCGGTCTGCATTGCATACTTCCCTATTTTCCTCCAGACCTTGACACAGAAAATCTGAAATCATCAACACTTGCAAAGCAGATCGGTTTAAAGCTTGTTGAACACAGATGCGAAGAGGAATACATTCAAATGCTGCGCAAGCCCTGTCATGGCTATGGCCGCGAGATGAATCCCTGCATAGACTGTAAACTTTTTTTCATCAAAAAAGCAGCAGAACTTATGAAAAAAATGAATGCTGATTTTGTTGCGACAGGAGAAGTGGTCGGGCAAAGGCCAATGTCGCAACTTAAACACACACTTAACCACATAGAAAAGGAATCGGGCCTTGCCGGAAGACTGTTAAGGCCATTGTCAGCAAAACTGCTTAAACCAACAATTGTTGAAATTGACGGCAGGGTGAACAGAGACATGCTGCTTGATATTAATGGCCGTGGACGTAAAAGACAGTTCGAACTTGCTGAATATTATGGAATAACTGATTTTGAATCTCCCGGTGGAGGCTGCCTCTTTACTGACAGTCATATTGCATCCAGGATACGCGATGCCTTTTTGTATTATACAAAAATCACCCCCCTTGACCTGTATCTGCTGGGATTTGGAAGACACTTCAGACTTAATGAAAACCTTAAAATTATTGCAGCAAGAAACCGCGAAGAATCAGAGCAGCTTGAAAAATACAAAATGCATGCTGATTACTTTTTTATTCCTGACTTCCCGGGTCCATCGGTATTTGTAAAAGGAGTAATCAGCAAAACTGATAAAATTAAAATCTCCGGCATAATTACCCGATACAGTAAATTGTTTGATCCTTCAAAAAGAATTATAATATATGCAAGCGATAAGATTACGGGAGAAATGCAGACTGTCCCTCCGTTAACAGATGAGGAGATCGATTCATGGAGATTGTAATATGCTGAATAAAAAAACTAAAAAAACAGTCTCTTTCCTGGCATCCGGCAGGGGGAGCAATTTTAAAGCAGTTGCTGACAAGATTATTTCAGGCAACATAAAGGCTACACCCGGGATACTCATCTGTGATAAACCCGATGCTGCAGCATTTGAAAAAGCGGCAAAACTGGGAATTGATTCAATTTTTATTGATCCTAAAGCCTTTGCATCAAAAGCAGATTATGAAAAGGAGATGATTAAACATTTTGACAGGTATAAGACTGATTATATTGTTGCCGCAGGTTATATGAGAATACTTTCAGATGAAATAATTCAGCATTATAAAAACCGAATTATAAATATTCATCCTTCACTTCTTCCTGCATTTCAGGGGAGGGATGCACAGAATCAGGCTATTGAATATGGCGTAAAAATAACGGGCTGCACAACTCATTTTATAGATGAAGGGACTGATACAGGACCAATTATACTGCAAAGGGCAATTAATGTTAACAAAAAGGATACGGTTCATACCCTGGCTGACAGGATACTAAAAGAGGAGCATAAAATTCTGGTTAAAAGCATAAAATTGCTATGTGACGGTAAAATAGAAGTCAGAGGCAGGCATGTTATAATCCATTAAAAGTTTATGAATTTTTATGCGAAATGTTAAAGTTGTGAAAAATATTATTGATTAAATAAAAATGTTTATAAACGTAAGATTCCAGAATCAGGAGGCGGCAGATTGAATTTACATATAATTTCAACATTTATAATATATACCGTACTGGTCTTTGTCTTAACCTACTATTTTAACCTGTTTGCTTCAAAAACTGAGTATACCAGGAGTGAATTGAGCAACATAGTTCCCCAACTTGGAATTATGTTAAGCAAAATCTATGCCAATTATTCACTATTAGGACTGACAGGTATAATGCTTTTTTCAGGTATTGCCGGAAATCTTATTCCTTCAATATCATCATCTGCAATAGTAAACTCATGTCTGCTCTGTTTAATATTTTATTTTACCGGACCAAGGCTTGCTGTTTACTTTGAGCAGACCCGCGTAACCATTTCTGATAATACGCTCGACAACATTCAGATCTTTTTTGTGCGTTATTATCGCTACATTCTTCTGGGCTTTAATTCGGGATTTGCCTCTAAAATTATGTATAATTGGGCGGTCTTAGAGATTATTTCATTTCTCTGGCTGGTAATTAATGTTTTTATCATAACAGCACTCTCAGTTCTGATATTGCGGGATGATATATTTCATAATTTATAAAATTTTTATTATCAAATAATATTTTTTTTATATTAAAGATCATTAATTATATAAAATATCGCAATTTTCTGTTGACTTAATTAAAAATTTTTTCTATTGTAATCAGGATTAATAATTCTCATGAATATTTAAATTTTTGAGAATATTTTTTAAAATTTCTGGAGGTTCTTCGAATGAAGAAGTTATTTCTAATGGCTCTTGTTTTGACAATGGGAACAACATTTGCTCTTACATCTTGCGGCGGAACAAAAATAGGTGGCCAGGTTCAGGGTGATGAATTTGCTACTGAAAAATGGGTTGATGATAATACATTCCAGCTTGCTGCTTCAGGTGTGGCAAACTCAAAGCTTAAAGACAAGACAGCTAGAAGAGAAAGTGCAAAAAGGGCAGCCATATTAAACGCACAGTACCAGGTTCTTGAAAAGTTCAAAGGTTCTAAAATCGAAGGTGCAGCGGGAATGTCAGACTTTGAAAATACCGGTATTGCAATTGCCCAGGAGATTCAGGGTGTAGTAAAGGGCGGATCAGTTAAAAAAGCAACATTTGATCCCGATACAGATGCCTGTGAAATTATCTATGAAGTAAAAGCAAAAGGGCTGAAGAAAAAAGTTCAGGATGCTGACTGGCAGTAAAATTTTTAAAAAGGAAAAAAAACTGCCTTAAGGGGCGGCTTTTTTTTCCTAAGTAAGATTGATAAATAAAAAAAGACATTTAATAAAAATGTCTTTTTTTATATTTTAACCCGGCAACGTCCTACTCTCCCACACAGCTACCCGTGCAGTACCATTGGCGATAAGAGTCTTAACTTCTGTGTTCGGAATGGGAACAGGTGTAGCCCTCTTTCTATAATCACCAGGAAAATTTCCTGTGTAAGTTAATTTGACATTAAAAATTGATACATCTTTTGTCAATAAAATGTTATGTAATATGCATTTTTTTTAACTTTTTACGTGATAAAAATCAATGCTGAATAAATTAAACAACTGGAGTATCTGAGGACTCAAATCTGCATGCACTCCAGCAGGTTGTTCAGATCTTATTCATCATCATCTTCTGTAATTACAGCAAAATCTGATACTATATCCGGATCAGTCAGTTCAAGAAGTTTTATGCCCACAGTTGATCTACCCTGGGACGAAACATCTTTGGCTACCAGCCTTATTGTCATTCCAGACATTGCTGTTATAATAATCTCATCATCAGGTAATACCGAACGAATACCTGCTGCTGTACCATTCTTATCTGTAATTTTAAGGTAAGCCATACCCTTGCCGCCGCGTCCTTTATTTGCAAAATTATTATATGGAACGCGTTTGCCAAATCCTTTTTCAGTTATTACAAATAACGATGAACCATCTTTTACAATATCCATTCCTATGATATGATCATTTTTATCAAGGCGCATGCCTATTATTCCGGCAGCTGAACGCCCCATGGAACGCATCTTCTGAAGGTTTGTGCGAAGCAATAAACCCTCGCGCGATGCGATTACAAGGTCGCTTTCCTTTTCAACAACTTTTACATCTACAAGTTCATCCTCTTTTTTAAGATTAATACATATAATTCCACCCTTTCTGGCATTCGAGAACTCGGCTATACCGGTCTTTTTAAGTATGCCATGCCTTGTGGCCAGGCAGAGGAAATCATCGGTTTCAAAAGTCTTGATGCTGCATATAGCTGTAATATTCTCACCAGTAGCAAGGTTGATTATTCCCTTAAGTGATTTACCCCTGCTTGTCTTGGTTGAAACAGGTATCTCGTATGTTTTAAGTGCGAAAATTTTTCCTTTATTTGAAAAAAGGAAGACAGTGTCATGCGCAGATGCAACAGTCATCATCTTGACAAAATCCTCGCGTTTTGAAGACATACCTATGACGCCTTTACCGCCCCTGCGCTGTTTTTTGAATGTATCTATGGGCATACGCCTTATAAATCCGTCATTGGTGATTGAGACTACCATCTCTTCATCGGCAATAAGATCCTCAATATCAAAATCTGTAGATGTTTCACCGCCTGCAACAATTTCAGTTCTTCGTTTATCAGAGTACTTGTCTTTAATGGCAACAAGTTCTGTTTTTATGAGATTATTCATCTTTGTTTCACTTGCGAGAAGAGCCTTGAGTTCCGCAATGAGTTTAAGAAGTTCTTTTAATTCATCGATTATCTTTTTTATTTCAAGACTGGTGAGACGCTGAAGTCGCATGTCAAGTATAGCTTTAGCCTGAATTTCTGACAATGAAAACCTCTTCATTAATTTGACAGAGGCTTCATCAGGATTTTTGGATGCTTTGATGATTGCTATTACTTCATCAATGTTTTCAAGAGCAATTTTCAATCCTTCTAAAATATGAGCCCTTTCTTCGGCTTTTTTAAGATCATACTTTGTTCGTCTGATTACAACTTCACGCCTGTGATTTATGTAGTAAGCCAGCATTGCCTTGATATCAAGAATTTTTGGCACACCGTCAACTATCGAAAGAAGTATAACGCCAAAAGAGGTTTGGAGCTGTGTATGTTTAAGCAGCTGATTTATTATTACACTGCTGTTTGCATCTTTTTTTAATCCTATGTAAATTCTCATACCACGGCGGTCTGACTCATCTCGCAATTCTGATATACCTTCGATCTCCTTTTCGTTGACCAGCTCGGCTATTCTTGCAACAAGAGTTGCCTTATTTACCTGATACGGTATTTCTGAAATAATTATCTCTTCACGCCCTTTTTTGTTCTCTTCAATTGTGTATTTACCTCTGACTATGATACTGCCACGCCCGGTTGTATAGGCTTTATAAATACCGTCATTACCCATTATAGAACCGCCTGTTGGAAAATCGGGTCCCTTAATATATTTAAGCAGCTGCTTTGAAGTGATTTCAGGATTGTCTATTATCTGGACAGTGGCATCAATAATTTCACCTAAATTATTTGGCGGGATTTTTGTAGCCATACCTACAGCAATTCCTTCAGATCCATTTACAAGAAGATTTGGAAATGCTGCCGGGAGCACCACGGGTTCTTTTCGTGTGTCATCAAAGTTCGGTATAAAATCAACTGTTTCTTTGTCGATGTCGCTTAATAATTCTTCTGCTGATTTCTCCAGGCGGGCTTCTGTGTACCTGTATGCTGCAGCAGGATCGCCGTCTACAGAGCCGAAGTTACCCTGCCCGTCGATTATGGGTAAACGCATTGAAAAATCCTGCGCCATCCTTACCATTGTTTCATAAACAGCTGTATCACCATGAGGGTGAAAATTACCAATAACTTCACCGACAATTTTTGCAGATTTAACGTATGGGCGGTCGCTCCTCCATGCTCTTTCGTTCATGGCGTGCAGAATTCTGCGATGAACCGGCTTCAGGCCATCCCTTACATCGGGTAGAGCGCGACCCACTATTACGCTCATGGCATAATCCAGGTACGCGGTTTTCATCTGGTCTTCTATTTCAACATCAATTATGCGGTCTACGGTACTATCTTTGTTTTCATGCTTTGTCACTTGAAGCTCTCCGGTTTACAGATTATTTTACAGGTCAAGATTCTGTACATTATGGGCATTTTCCTCAATAAATTTTCTTCTCGGTTCCACCGCATCGCCCATGAGTACGGAAAAAACAGACTCGGCTTCGATATCATCGTCAATCCTGACCTGCAGCATTGTTCTCTTCTGTGGATCCATTGTGGTCTCCCAGAGCTGCTCGGGATTCATTTCACCAAGACCTTTGTATCGCTGTATTGTTACTTTCTGGTCTTTATATTTTTTTAATAAACTGTCTTTTTCATCATCAGTATAAACATAATTAAGATCCTTACCTGACTTGATACTATATAGTGGTGGCTGTGCTATATAGATATATCCGTTTCTTATAAGCTCCGGCATATAGCGGAAGAAAAAAGTAAGAAGAAGAGTTCTTATATGGGAACCATCAACATCAGCGTCTGTCATGATTACTATTTTATGGTATCTGGCCTTACCGATGTCAAACTCTTCCCCGCCTATACCGGTACCTATGGCTGTTATAAGATTTTTAATCTCTTCGTTCGAAAGAATCCTGTCAAGCCTGGCTTTTTCAACATTCAGAATTTTTCCACGTAAAGGAAGAATTGCCTGAAAAAGTCTGTCACGTCCCGATTTTGCCGAACCTCCTGCTGAATCCCCCTCAACTATATAGAGTTCACATTTTGATGCATCACGTTCAGAACAGTCAGAGAGTTTACCGGGCAGCGTGTCGTTTTCAAGCGCACTTTTTCTCCGGGTAAGGTCGCGCGCCTTTTTAGCTGCGATCCTTGCTCTTGCACCGAGTATGCACTTATCAATTATTTTTTTTACATCCTGCGGATTTTCATCAAAAAAAAGTGAAAGATTTTCATGCGTTGCTGATTCAACTATTCCCTTAACTTCACCATTACCAAGCTTCATCTTGGTTTGGCCTTCAAATTGCGGTTCAGGAATTTTTACACTGATTATTGCAACCAGGCCTTCACGAACATCATCACCCGACAACTGTGTTACATTCTTATCATATTTACCTTTTTTAAGGTAATCATTAAGTACGCGGGTTAATGCCGATCTGAATCCGACAAGATGTGTTCCACCCTCTTTTGTATTAATATTATTAGCGTATGTATAAACATTTTCGTTATATGTATCTATGTACTGAAGTGCAACCTCAATATCAATATTATCCCTGGTGGTATGAAAGAAAAGAGGTTTTTTTATTATCGGTGTTTTATTCTCATTAAGATATTGAACAAATGAAACAATGCCACCCTTAAACTGAAAGATATGCTCTGTGCCCTTTGCTGTTTTATCTTTTACATTTCGTTCATCGCGGAGTGTTATTTTAATTCCGGCATTCAAAAAGGCCAGTTCCCGCAGTCTTTTTGCAAGCGTGTCAAAATTAAACTCTGTTACTTCAAATATTTCATCATCAGGCCAAAAGTGAATTTTTGTACCACGATTTTTTGTATCACCACCGGTCTTAATTTCGGCCAGTGGAGCTCCTTTTGAATATGTCTGTGCATATTTTTTATTATCACGATAAACTTCAACATTAAATTTTTTTGAAAGGGCATTTACCACAGACACACCGACTCCATGCAGACCACCAGATACTTTATATGTATCGTTGTTGAACTTTCCGCCTGCATGCAGTTTTGTAAGAACAATCTCGAGTGCAGGTTTTTTATATACCGGATGCATATCAACAGGAATACCGCGTCCGTTATCTACAACCTCTATGGAATTATCTTTGTGTATTATGACTGAAATATTGTCACAATATCCTGCCAGTGCTTCGTCAATCGAGTTATCTACAATTTCGTAAACCAGGTGATGAAGTCCGTACGCATCCGTTGAGCCAATGTACATTGCGGGCCTTTTTCTAACAGCATCAAGGCCTTCCAGTACCTGGATATTATCTGCATTATAATTTTTAGTCATTTTATCTGCTCCATATTAAATCTTCTTTATCAACCGGCTCTCTTTTTATTATTGTAAAAGGACTTACATTAGTCGCTGTTATTCTGTTTTTTTCATCAATAACAACAACCCTGTCTTCTGTATCAATATTAGCCATAATCCATTTATTATCCTCACTTAAAGCAAGAGTCTCGACGTTAAAAATACCTATACAAATACGATCACTTATTGTAAGATTATTACCAATATGTATAAACATCTATTTTCTGTACCTGCTTTTTTTTACTACTTCAAAACGGACCGCAGTAATCAGATGAGGTCCAAAATCATTTTTAAGCTTATTAAGTATATTTCCAGAATGAAGTGAAAGTTCATTAGCATAAGCAGAATGATCAGCCTTAACAAAAAGAATTTTCCTGAACATTCTGTCGGGGTTGCTGTGAGCTGAAAGAATTTTTCCAACATATGATTCCCATTTATCGCGGATATTTTCTATAAAAAAAGAATCCCCGGCATTAAGTTCATCAATTACATCAGGAAGGATATCGCTGAAAAGTATGGTCCTGTTATTCCTTTCACATCCTATTCTGAATTTCATTTATTTTATATTCCTTCAGGTTTAACTGATCTGCCCATTATCAATCTTGAAATACTTTATATTCCCATTTTCATGTATGGGAAAGTTTTCCCTGTTGACCATTGTAAAAATAAGCTGCCCTTCGTTGATCAATAGATCAATCATATTAAAACGTCTTATTTCGTCAAGTTCTGAAAATATATCATCAATCAGAATTATACTTTTTTTATTACTTAACTTTTTAATTATTTCATATTCTGCAACTTTCAGGCTTACAGCTGCAGTCCTTCTTTGACCCTGTGAAGAATAGCCTAAAAAATTAAATCCTTCCGTATTTGAAAATATATAATCATCTCTCTGAGGACCCTGACACGTACTACCCCTTCTTATGTCGCTTTTAATGTCAGATAAAAATATGTTGTATATTTCATCAGCATTTTCAGTTTTAATTGATGGTTTATAAAACAGATAAGGCGGATCCTGTTCTCCACTGATAAGAGAATATGATTTATTGAAAATTCTGCTGAATGTATTAATAAATTCATGGCGTTTTTTTATAATAGTTGAAGTCTTTTCTGCAATAAGCCTGTTCCAGACGTCAAGATGATTTATTGAAGACTTCCCATCTTTAATTTTTTTTAAAAGAACATTACGTGAATTCAGAATATCTCTGAATCTGTTTAGGTCATTTATATAATCGGGGGATAATTTTGATATTACTGAATCAAAATATTTTCTCCTGATATCCGGGGTGCTTCCAAGAATGTTTATGTCAGTTGGAACAAATGAAACTGTCATCAATTTTCCGTAATACTCAGATATTTTTCTGATTTCCTGATCATCTATTTTAATTTTTTTTCGTGATTGATCATTCTCGTGATAATATCCGACTTCAAATCTTGAATAATCTGCTTCTGAAACTTCACCTCTGCAGTAATAAAATTCAGAATTCCATTTTAACATATTGCGGTCATTTGAATTTCTGAATGATTTCAGATTGGATATTACTGAAATTGCTTCCAGTATGTTCGTTTTGCCGGATCCGTTATTACCGTATATTAGATTAATTTCAGGTGAAAATTCGACCTCTTTTTTTTCATAATTTCTGAAGTTATTAAGCAGAACACTTTTAAGTATCATTTTATTCTGAAGCTGTCTTTATCTGTATCGGCATTATGACAGATATATAGTTTTTATCATCTTCAGGTATGATAGTTACCGGGCTCATCTGCCCGGTTATGCCGCAGATGAAAGAGAATGAATCAATCTGTTTTATGGTATCAAGCAGAAACTGGGAATTTATACCAAGAAATATTTTTTCCCTGCTTTCAGATTCTACCGGTACCTCCTCTTCAGCCTTTCCAAGTTCCGGTGTATTTGCTTCTATCAGCAGGGTATCTTTATCGATTGTCATAACTATTTTGTTAGCAGGTTCACGTGTAAAAATCATTGCTCTTTTTACTGAATCAAGAATTCTTCCTGTTTCAATTATTACTTTATGACTGTATTCTTTAGGAATTATTTGCTTGTAATTGGGGAACTGCCCGTCAACGATGCGGGAAATTATTTCTGTCTCATTTATTCTGAAGTAACACTGATTACTGTCAAATGAGAGTCTGCAGATACCGGAATTGCCAAGCAGTCTGAATACTTCATTAACTGTTTTAAGAGGGAGTATTATTCCCTCACCTACAATTGATTCACTCTGAATGCTCCTGGTAATCATGCACAGACGTCTTGAATCGGTTGCTATTGCTGTAAGTGTTCCAGGCTTTTCGGATACTATGTATATACTGTTAAATACAGGTTTTATCGTATCAGTAGCCGCTGCATAAATAACTTTTTTTATCATCTCACGAAGTACAGATTGTTCAATGTCAATTGAGTTATCAATTTTGATATCAGGGAGTTCGGGGTATTCTTCAGATGAAGTACCATAAAGAATATAATTTCCCTTAACATTTTTTGATTTAAGGTTAATCATCATTGAGTCATCTACTTCTATAATAATTTCATCATCAGGAAGCTCTTTCATAATGCTTGAAAGTTTTTTACTGTTTACAGTAAAAGAAAAGGCTGAATCAGATTGCGCATCTATTTTTGTTCTTACACCTATTTCGTTGTCAGTGGCAATAATCTGTATGGAATCCTTTTCGATTTTAAAAAGGCAGTTAGATAGTATTGTGTTAATGTTTTTGGATGAAATAACAGAATCTGCAATACCTATTGCTTTGAGCATAATATCTCTGTTTACCGTGAATTTCATTTGTCTCCCCTTTCTATATCATTAATTATAAAGTTATATTATTAATTAGTAGTTGTAGCAGGTTTCGGATTATGTTGATAAACATTGTTAAGCCTGATTTAATCAGTAATTACTTAAATAGAAAAATGTTTATAAGTCCGTTTATATGCTTCTCTTTCCTTTTAATTTTTTTATGATTGAACATTTTATATTTTTGTATAATAAATTTCAATACTTATTATATTTAATCAACAGAGACTCCTGTAATTATCAACACATTATTAACTTCGCAATTCCACCTTTAATTCATCCATCTGCTCGCGAAATTCAATATCATTTTTCATGTCTTCTTCAATTTTATTGATTGCGTTAACAACTGTTGAATGGTCCCTGTCACCGAATTGTTTACCAATATCCGTTGTGGTCATGTCTGTAAGTTTTCTTATCAGATACATAGCTACAAATCTTGGTGTGACAACTTTGCTTTGTCTGCTTTTTGAAATAATATCTTCAACTGATACGTCATAAATATTAGAAATTTTGGTTATAATGTCATTGGGTGTTACCTTGCGGTTTGTTTCTTCGTCAAAAAGATGTTTAAGATGTTCTTTTACATGTTTGATGCTTATTGTTTCGTTGTGTATGTCGTAAACCATTCTAAGATTTGCAAGGGCGGATTCAAGGGCACGAATACTTGAAGTAATACGCCTTGCTATATAGTTGAATGCCTCGTCAGAAATTTCGATATGCTCTTTGGAAGCTTTGTTTCTGAGTATTGCCTCTCTTGTTTCAAGGTTCGGAATCTGGATGTCCGTTATCATTCCCCACTCAAATCTGGTTCTGAGCCTGTCTGCAAGAGTTGCAATCTGTTTGGGTGGACGATCGCTGGATATTACTATCTGTTTTTTGTTTTCATAAAGTGTGTTGAATGTATGAAAAAATTCATTCTGTGTCTCTTCTTTCTTTTCAAGAAACTGTATGTCGTCAATAAGCAGAATATCAACATTACGGTATTTTATTTTAAAACTCTGTTGTGTATTTGTCTGGATAGAATAAATAAATTCATTAATAAACTGCTCAGTTGGTATATACAATACCTTAAGGTAGGGCCTCTCCTGCTGTATGTAATGGCCAATGGCCTGGATCAGGTGGGTTTTACCCAGCCCTGTCCCGCCATATATAAAAAGCGGATTAAACTGGGTTGCGGGGGACCTGGATACCGACTTTGCCGCTGCATGTGCAAGCTGATTATTTGGACCTATAACAAAGTTGTCAAAAGTATAATTCGGATTAAGAGGGAGAGTCTGGCTGCTGTTTTTTCGTGCATCATTTTTTTCAGTATTGCTGATGAATATATCATTTGATGAGGTTGTAGTAATCTCTGTAGTTACAAAATCACAATTGTATTTTTTACCGGTTCTTGTTTCGATTATCTCTTCTATATCCTTCTGATACTGGTCCTTGAGGTGCCTGACAGCAACATCATCTTTTACCTTTATTACCAGTACATCACCATTTATGGCCTGAGGTTCAGTGTCGCTGAGCCACATATTGAATGATTGTTTATTAATTCTCTTCTCTAAGTCGGAGAGAACAATATCCCATATCTTCTGTGCCAAAATTATACCCCGGATAATTATCAACAATTGTTGATAAGTTTGTTTATAAATATACTTTTGTTGAGTATTTTAAATACCCATTGATGCAGGATTTACTGCAAAAGAATCGCTTAAGAAATTGAAAGTGTTTTTCACAGGTCAGAAAGTATTAATAAGTGTAGGTTTTGAAGAATCAATTTGGCAACAAATTAATTCCGATTAATACAAAAGAGCCGGAAAAAATTTTATATTCTTGATAATGTATTTATAGTCTGTTGATAACCATGTTTTTTTGTTGATAACATCCCCTATTAATGTTAATAAGCTATTGATTTTTGTGGAGAGACAACTTGAAAAAAAATTATGCTTCTGCAGCAAATTCCGGTGTTATTAGTGAAATAATACGCCTTGAATCGGGGTATATATCTGCCAGGACGGATTATTACAGGTATGTAATAAGATCTGAAGACAAAGACATGCTTTCAAAAATGATAAAAATACCTGATAACTGGGAGAATTATACACCTGACAGCGGTGTAAAACTTACAGAGAGCATGAAAAAAAGGCTTTCTGATATTAAGCGAAAAATGTCGTGGGAGCTGAAACTTCAGAGTCTCTATATTATATATATTACCAGTATTGAAAATGTTTTTCTTTCAGTTCTACAGCAGCGTCATTGTAATGGACATGAACTTGAAGATGTAAAGGATTCATTAAACAATTTAAACATGGAGCTGGATGGTGAACTGATGAATATCAAGCACCTTCTGTTGACTCTGGCGAAAAGATCAATCAGCGATTTTTACTATCTTGTATCAGCATACTGTAAGTTTTTTTATAAAAAGAATTTTGTTTATGAATCAGATATCAGCAATGTTTTAAATGAGTTTATTAAAATTATAAGCCAACAGGATAATTTCTGTATTAGTTTGGAATCATTCATTAGATACCAATCGGAAATTTCACAGTTCTTTCAGGAAAGCTCGAACGAACTTGGGTGGAGAT
>JAAYBQ010000104.1 GCA_012730035.1 Spirochaetota bacterium | reverse complement strand
CTTGAATTCATCGAGTTTGAGGGAAAAAGCGAGATAATTGGAAAAGCGATACGGCTTTCTGATGAGAACTTCTCTGAGTCCTTTATCAGTGAAAAGTGTGAATACATGATACGGAACCTCCTCTTTGAAGCTGATGACATATCACACCGCATAACCAATAATCTGCAGAAGTATATCCCTAAAGCTGAAATCAACATGCTCAGGATCGGGCTAAGGGAGATTATAATCAATTCCATAGAGCACGGCAACCTGAATATTTCTTTTGATGAGAAGACTGAAGCCATAATGTCTGATAAATATTTTGAGTTTATTAATGAAAAGCAGTCCCATCCCGAATGCAAAGACAAGCGGGTGAGGATTGAATACATGATAACATCTGACAGAGCGGTCTACAAGGTAACAGACCAGGGGAAGGGTTTTAACTATAAACGGTTCCTTGCGGGAATCAGCAGCGACTCCCCGGACCTTGCACTTACACACGGCAGGGGTATTGCCATGGTAAAAAGCATTTTTGACGAGGTCAGGTATAACACAAGGGGGAACCAGGTTCTGCTTGTTAAACATATCACCTCATCAGATGAACAGGTAATTGATGGAAACGAAAGTTGATTCACGGAACTGCGGCATTCTGAAATCAGTTGATCCTGAAAGTTCTGCCGGAGAGGTGATAGGCAAAAGGATCTCCAGTCCATATTATATCACCGACGAACTTACAGTGGAGGATGTAGCGGGTATCTTTACAGGGAACAGCACTATACAGGCCCTTGGCGTAACAGGCAATGACCTCAGGGCCAGAGGTATTATATTGAGAAATGAAGTCTTTGCGCTCATCGGACAGAAGTTCGGCAGGGAACTTTACATGAATAAAAGCATAAAGGACATTGTGCAGCCCGCTGAACATATCTATTACAGGCGTAATACATTTTCGGTTATCAACGAGTTTTCAGAGCATCTCCGGTCTGCTGACAACAGGTTCTATATTCTTACAGACAGCGAAAACATGTACAGGGGACTGGTCTCATCCTTTGACCTTGTACTTTTCCTGTCGGACATGATGACGCGTGAGCTTATGGCGGCGCGCAGGATCCACTCGGCCATAGTGAAAGATGATGTTATTATCGAATCGGGCAGGATGTCTGTTGAAGGCACAATGATCATGGCAGGAGAAACCGGCGGCGATTTTCACCATGTACGCAGTATCGGCGATAACCGGTGGTTTATATCCCTGTGCGACGTTTCGGGCAAGGGGCTGAATGCCGGGCTTATCTCTGTAGCTGTAAGCAGCATGTACGCGGTATATGATTTCAGGAACGGAATCGATGAGCTTATACGCAGGATAAATTCCTATATCTACGGCCTCTTCGAAGGTGAAATATTTCTTACGGGTGTATTTATCGAATTCGACGAATCCACGGGCGAGCTTGACCTGTACGACATGGGGCATTCCATGATCTACATATTCAGGGATGGGGGTATAATCGCTCTTGCAGGGCACGATGACAACCTTCCGCTCGGCATAAAAAATGAATCCACACCGGTTAAATCGCGCATCAGGCTCGAGAGCGGGGACCTGCTTGTTTCCTACTCCGACGGGCTCCCTGAACAGGGGAGCATTACAAACGAAAAGTTCGGTGAAAAAAATATCCTGTCTCTGGTTAACAGGTACAGGAACAGCAGCCTGAAGCAGGTCAGGGACATTGTTTTTGATGAACTGAGGAGTTGGCGCCTGGGCAACACACAGGCAGACGACATGTCGCTGGTAATGCTCAGGTACAGGTAACGAGGCAAATTCATCATAAATTAATATTATCCTTAACAAATTTTGACGCTCTATTGGTACATTCCCCCTGCAACAAATAAACAATGGAGCAAAAAAAATGAATTACTCACTCCTTAAAATGAAAGACTATGTGCTGATCAAGGTTAAAGGAAAAATTGATACGGCTAATGTTGTATCGGCCGGGTCATTTATCAGGGAACTTGAAATCCCTCACCCCGCGACCGTGATCCTTGATGTCGACGGTCTGGAGGAACACAGGGAGATGTTCTACCACGTGGCAATGATCAACTCCATACAGAAAGAGGTGAATTATGCGGGCGGAGAGTTAAAGGTAAGAACGTCCGGATCTTCATTAAAAAAGTATCTCAACATGATGGGCCTGAAAAGACTTTTCACCTTTGATGAGTCCATTGCATCGGCAGAGGCATAACTTATGGGTATCGCTGATGTTGACGAACTTCAGGAAGACGTGTACAGGCTTCGTGGAAAAAGCAGGGGGAGCCACAGCTACGTGATACGCGGCACACGCGGCAACATGCTCATAGACTCGGGACTTGACAGCAATTATTCTGACCTGAAAACATCGCTTCATAACATAGGCATGAAGGTCAGGGACATTGACGTGGTGGTCAACACCCATGAGCACTTTGACCACATTGGCGCGAACCGGTACTTCCAGGAACACGCCGTGATTGCGGCGCACAGGTTTGCAGCAACAAAGATGGCTTTCGACGACAGGTACGTGACGCTGTACAAGTCAGGAGACGCAAACGATATAACGATGCACGTTCACCTCTGGCTTGAGAATATGAGCAGGATAGACCTGGGGAACTTTGCCCTTGACATGATCCATACACCGGGGCACACCTCGGGATCTATATGCGTGTACGAACCTGATAAAAAATTCATGTTCACAGGAGATACGCTCTTCGCGGGCGGGCTGCTCCCGGTAATTGCCGAGTCCGGGAGTATAGGCGATTACATCAACTCGCTCAAGTCACTGCAGACGCGCCAGATAAGGGAGATCTACCCCGGTCACGGTGAGGTTTCACTTGAACCGGAAAGGGATATAGCTCATGCAATAGAGAATGCCTTTAAACTTCTCAGAGGCGAAGGGAACGCTGAAATAACATTCAGGCGGGATGTAGAGGATGACAAGACTCCCTGAAAGTTAATCCTGAAACTGTGTACACATCATTTCAAAAAGAAATCCGACCGGGCCAGGCATTAGTTCTTTTATATTCATTATCCCCCACCCTGGCACGTTTCAAACAGCCCTCTCTTTTCAGCATTACGCGGATATTAATATATAAATCTGAAAAAGATGGCCACACTTTTATTTGTTTATTCCCGCCCAAGAATTATCATCATAATACCGGCCCCGTTCATCAACACACCCGACGGGAAATAATTCTTTTTTCTGCAACGGTAGATTTTTTTAACTTTATTATTTGAAATGCCACATAAATTTATTAATATTAAGAATCATTATTAATATGGAAACAACAAGAAGAAAGAGCAGACAGAGGGAAAGGATATACGAACTGATAAAGTCCAGTACTGATCACCCCACTGCACAGATTATCTATGATACATTGAAGCTTGAGATCAGCGCCCTGAGCATGGGCAACGTGTACAGGAACATACGCATACTTATTGAACAGGGACTTGTAGTAAGCCGCGACTTTGGCGACGGCGTTGAACATTTTGATGCGATGACACATATGCATTATCACTTTGTGTGCGAAAAATGCAGAAGGGCAATCGACTTCACCATGCCTGTGCAGGAATCCATAACAAGAGATGCTCAAAAGTTATCAAAGCATACAATTACCGGACATACGATACAGTTTTTCGGCATCTGTGATAAATGCCGCGCTAAAAAAAAGAAAAACTGATTTTTCTTAAAAATGGTCCCGGTATCAGGCCTTAAAGGTTCTGAAGGGACAATAAAAAATTAAAAGGAGGAGATTAATGACTGAAAAGAAATGCCCTGTAACCGGGGCGATGAGTAAAAACACCGGCACGCGAGGCACATCAAACCGTGACTGGTGGCCGGACCAGCTTAACCTGAACATCCTGCACCAGCACACTGATGTGTCCAATCCCATGGATAAAGACTTCAGCTACGCCAGGGAGTTCAGCAGGCTGGACCTTGCAGCGCTGAAAAAAGACCTTTACGCGCTAATGACAGATTCGCAGGAGTGGTGGCCTGCGGACTGGGGTCATTACGGCGGGCTGATGATACGCATGGCCTGGCACAGCGCGGGCACGTACAGGTCATCGGACGGACGCGGCGGCGGCGGTACAGGAAACCAGCGCTTTGCGCCCCTTAACAGCTGGCCCGACAACGTGAACCTTGACAAGGCTCGCCGCCTTCTTTGGCCCGTGAAAAAAAAAATACGGCAACAGAATATCCTGGGCAGACCTGATGATTCTTGCGGGCAACTGCGCGCTTGAATCAATGGGCTTTAAGACCTTTGGTTTCGGCGGAGGACGTGTAGATATCTGGGAACCTGAAGAGGATGTTTACTGGGGCACAGAGGAGACATGGCTGGGTGACAACCGCTACAGCGGCGAAAGAGATCTTGAGAACCCCCTTGCAGCAGTGCAGATGGGCCTGATCTACGTTAACCCTGAAGGCCCGAACGGCAATCCCATCCCTGCCGAGTCCGCGCATGATGTGCGCCAGACCTTTGCACGCATGGGTATGAATGACGAGGAGACAGTGGCGCTTGTGGCAGGGGGGCACACATTCGGTAAAGCACATGGAGCAGGCGATCCTAAACATGTAGGACCCGAACCTGAGGCCGCGCCTATTGAAGAGCAGGGACTTGGCTGGAAGAGCAGTTTCGGCAGCGGAAAAGGGGGTGATACAATCTCAAGCGGGATTGAAGGCGCCTGGAAACCGAATCCAACAAAGTGGGACTCGGGATATCTGAAGTTGCTCTTCAAGTATGAATGGGAACTTCTTAAAAGCCCGGCAGGCGCCTATATATGGCTGGCAAAGGATGTCGAGGACGTGGATATGGTTGTTGATGCCCATGATCCATCCAGCAAAAAACGCCCCATGATGACAACTGCAGACCTGGCGCTGAAGTTTGATCCTGTTTACGAAAAAATATCAAGGCGGTTCCTGGAAAATCCTGAAGAATTCGCCGATGCCTTTGCGCGCGCATGGTTCAAACTTACACATCGTGACATGGGACCGCGGTCACGCTACCTGGGCCCTGAAGTTCCGGCAGAGGACCTGATCTGGCAGGACCCCATACCCGCGTTGAACCATAAGCTTGTCGATTCAGGGGACATCGCAGCACTCAAAGAGAAGATAAATGCCTCGGGACTATCCGTTGCCGAACTTGTATCAACAGCATGGGCCTCTGCGTCAACGTTCCGCGGCTCCGACAAGCGCGGAGGAGCGAACGGTGCGCGCATACGTCTTACGCCGCAGAAGGACTGGGAGGTGAACGAACCAGCAAAGCTCAAGAAGGTGCTGCAGGTTCTCGAAGGGATACAGCAGCAGTTTAACAGCGCGCAGAGCGGCGGCAAAAAATTCTCACTTGCAGACACTATCGTGCTTGGCGGATGTGCTGGGGTTGAGAAGGCTGCGAAGGATGCAGGGCACAACATAACTGTTTCTTTTACCCCGGGACGTATGGACGCACTCCAGGAACAGACCGATGTGCAGTCATTTGCACTGCTTGAGCCTGCGGCTGACGGATTCCGCAACTACCAGAAGAAAAAATTCGCTGCAAGGGCAGAGGAACTTCTCCTGGACAGGGCACAGCTTCTTACGCTGACAGCTCCGGAGATGACTGTACTTATTGGAGGCATGAGAGTGCTTGGCACCGGCTACGGCCAGTCAAAGCATGGCCTGTTTACAGAACGGCCTGGGGTGCTCACGAACGACTTCTTTGTGAACCTCCTTGACATGGGCACGACATGGAAACCGTCTGCCGCTGACCCGGACATCTATGAAGGTCACGACCGTTCAACTGGAAAACTTAAGTGGACCGGTACCAAGGTGGACCTTATTTTCGGCTCCAACTCACAGCTCAGGGCGCTGGCCGAAGTTTACGCCTGTGATGATTCGGGTGAAAAGTTCGTGAAGGATTTTACGGCAGCATGGAAAAAGGTGATGAACGCGGACCGCTTTGATCTTGCCCGTGCATGAAAGTGACTTCAGCATTTAGAACGAATTCAGGAGCATAGTATAAGTTTTTACAACCACACCCCGCCTCTTTCAGGCGGGGTATTTTTATCTCATCATGCAATTGCCTCCGGCACCTACAGCTTCCCCATCCACTTTATAACCGTGGCCTCGTAAGGGGCCAGTGTTATTTTAAGAGAAGTAAAATGCTCATAGCGTGTCCTGTGCGTTGAAAGCATAACTCTCCACTGCCCGGTATTCCCCGCGTTTATGTGCTTTTCTTTTCCTGAAAAATTAAGTACAATAAAAAACTTTTCATCGCCATGCACCCTGAAATAGGCCAGGACATTTTTAAAACCATGGACCTCGGGGATAAACTCACCCTCACCGAGCGACCTGTGCTTTTTACGCAGATGTATCAGGTTCCTGTACAGGTTAAGCATTGAATACCTGTCACCGGTCTGGGCCCTGACATTCAGTGTTTTGTAGCTGCTGTCAACGGGGAGCCAGGGTCTTGCATGGGTAAACCCCGCGTGCTGTTTTGCGGACCAGAGCATTGGTGTACGGCTGCAGTCCCTGCCCCTGTACACCGGCCAGTACCTACGACCCAGGGGATCAACTATTTCACTCCTGGCCAGCCTGGTGTTCTTCATACCAAGCTCTTCGCCGTAATAAAGAAAAGGTGTGCCTTTTATGGTAAGTAGAAAAACTGCAGCGACGCGCGCCCTCTTTTCGGAATCTGTTCCTCCAAGGAACCTGCTCCTGCTGCGCGGCTGGTCATGGTTTGACAGCATATTGCACTGCCAGCCCTTTTCAGGGATTGCAGCAGACCATTTTTTTATGCATTTATAAAAGCTCCTTGCGCTCCAGAACCTGTACATGATCGAAAAGTCAAATGCCAGGTGAAGTTCGTCGGTCCCGTTTCCCAGGAATGAAGCTGAAAGTTCGGGATTTCCCGGCGGCAGTGTGAATACTTCGCCTACAGTCATCCGGGCGTCGTACTCATCAACCACTGATCTTAGTTCGCGAATGTAATCATGTACCTCGGGCCGGTTGCGGTCATACTTATGCTTCTCGGGGTCAAGGGGCTTTATTGTGAAAGGGTTGCTGCGCAGCCTGTCGTCCTTGACAAACCAGTTTACAACATCGAGCCTGAAACCGTCAACGCCCATGTCCAGCCAGTGACGCATCATTTTAAAGATTGACTTCCGCATCTCAGAGTTACGCCAGTTGAGGTCCGGCTGCTCCTTTAAAAATGAATGGAGGTAATACTCCCCGGTGTGGCTGTCAAACTCCCACGCACTCCCGCCGAAGGCCGATCTCCAGTTGTTAGGCGCTTTCCCGTTTTTACCAGGGTGCCATATATACCATGCGCGCCTGCGGTTATCCTTTGACGAACGGGATTCAACAAACCATTTGTGCAGGTGCGATGTGTGGTTTATCACAAGATCCATGATTATTTTTATTCCATGGGCATGGGCTTTGTCGACCAGTTCGGTAAAATCATCAAAACTGCCGTAGCACTGGTCTATATCGTAATAGTCCGAGATGTCATAACCGAAATCATACATTGGTGAAACGTTCACGGGAGAAAGCCATAAGGCGTCAATCCCCAGCCATGAGAGGTAATCAAGCTTCAGGGTGATCCCTTTGATGTCGCCGATCCCGTCATCATTGCTGTCGTAAAAACTCCTGGGGTATATCTGGTAGATCACACCGGTTTTCCACCAAGGCGACGGGCTGCTCTTCATGTCACAAGAGTTCCGTGTCCCTGAGCAGTTTTCCTATGATGCTGTCCGCAGTAAACTCCCCTGCCCTTGCAAGAGCAGCATCTTTCATTGCCGTCATCTCTTTGCCTTTTTTTAAGTGTGAGATTACACACTCAGCCATCTTCTCTTTTGTGTTAACAAGGTAGCCTGACTTTTCATTCTCAATTATATCCCTGGGCCCCTTTGTACTGTATGATACCACCGGGCACCCGCAGGCGAAAGCTTCAACAATAACGTTGCCGAAGGTATCGAACCTGGAGGGCATGATCAGCAGGTCAGCGGCAGAGTAGACGTCAGGGAGCGTATTATGCTCCACCCACCCAAGGAACTTCGCATCCGGCAGCTGCTCCTTAAGCCTCTCCTCCTCGGGCCCCTTCCCTGCTATGACAAGCCTGATGTCGGGGAACTCCTCTTTAACCCGTTCATAAACATACGGCAGGTCAAAGATCCCCTTCTCATCGCTTATCCTGCCCACGTATAGCATAACAGGCTTCTCGTTGCCGATTCCGAAGATGTCGGACTTTACGGCGCCGGTCTTGCGGAACTTTTCGTCGACCCAGTGAGATGTAAGCTTGACCTCGGTCTTTTTAAATTCCATGTCGGGCCCACTGAACCACTTCTTCTGCTCCTTGTTGAGCACCAGTACTCCGTCAAATGACCTGTAGAAGCCGCGCAGTATCCTGCGCAGCCTGTTAAGGGCAGGGTCGCTGAAATTCATCGCTGTCCTGGCAAAGGCGATCCAGTCAGTATGCACGTAGAAGTACGCCGGCACAGAGTAGGCGTGTTTAAGATACACCGCAAGCATCCCCATGGGCCCCTCTGTTGAGCAGAGGATGCGGTCGTATTCCCCCTCCCTGAACTGGTTATGGACATCTATTACATTGGGGATTCTGATGGGCTGTTCCCTGTAAAAAGAGGGTATGAAGACAGCAGCCGGTTTTACCACAACCAGGTGATCTTCGGGCTTAACCGTATCACTGCATACCAGCAGGTCAACGGGAAGGTTTCTCTCCTGTATCTCGTTAAGCATGTGACGCAGGGACATGGACACGCCGTTCCCGTCTTCAAATGTATCGGTCATCCAGAGCATCTTTTTAGGCAGCTTCAGGTCGTCCAGTTTTTCCGAGAAGGCGTTGAGCATGGGCCTGGACTTGTACATCACCCTGCTCGAGGTATAGTTTGCCGCTGCAATCACAGTTGATGCAAGGAACGGGAAAGTGAGGCCGTCAAGAAAATCAGGCGCGTTAATGCTGGTTATTCCGTTTTTTCTGACTTTACCTTTTGACTCAAGCAGTTTCCTCACGTGACCCGGAAGTTCCAGCGTGCTGATAAATTCCTCTGCGCTTTTTATTGACAGCCCTCCCTCGAGATCAAGTTTTTTCAACTTGGCCTCGAGCCTGCTGAACATAAGATCAAAGAGCGACTTGTGAATCTTTTCTATGGAGCTGTCAAAAGCTGATGCCATCTTTTCCGGTGTTTTGTTGCGCACATCGGCCATTGATACAGCTTCGTTGAATATCTCCCTGTAGTCTTTTGGCACCATAAGCTTTTTTGCTAAGCCCGGGGTATCGCCTTTAAGGCACTGATGAAAGAGCGTCAGGAAATTCACCGTGAGTTTGTGCCTCTGCAGTTCGGCAAACCCGTTTATCACCATGAACGAAAGCAGTTTATCCTTAGTATCACCTTTATGCAGCAGAAGCCGCAGAAGCCCGGGATCTTTCATGTTGATCACGATCTGGCAGAAGTAGTCCAGGAATGATACTGTCATCTTTTCAGTGTTATTGTATCCCCCGAATGGCGCCGAGTCACCGTCAAGTAGCGCCTGCAGTGCCAGGCTGCTCCTGGATTCGTTTTTAAGGCGGTCCTTAAGTTTCTTCACGTAGAGTCTTGTGCCTGTGAGTCCGGTAAAAATTCCCATATGTGAATCTGAACCGCCATACATTGCCCGCCTGTAGGGATTGCGGCAGTAATCAGCAGATTTTATTCCGAATTTTTTTTCGTATTTTTCAAGGGTATTGCTCCCCATGGACTCAACCCACTGCTTCACAAGCAGGTTCTGCCAGGTATCCCTCTGACCGTTTATCACCTCGAACCTTTCGAAAATGAGCGACATCTTGTCAAAAAATTCAAGGGAGAGTGCCTCCTTCTCCTCGTAGTGGTAAAGAGGGTGCGCCCATATCGTGGGGATATTGTTGTCAAGGGCATAGCGCTGGAACCTGTATATGTCATGCCTTGCCTTGTAGAGCTTCTCCTCCTGTGCAGGGTTAAAGCCGTAGGCCAGCACGTGTATCTTTGCGTTATAGTCAGGCACAGTACAGCTGAATTCAGCCCCGGTCAGAATATCGTATCCTTTATCCTGAAGCTCGTAACAGGACCTGGCATTGTTGTGATTGGTTACGGTAAAGGTGTCACAGCTGTGATTCTTTAGGGTTTCGATCAGCTCTTCGGGCGGCAGCCATGTTTCCGGTATATTCAGCATCCTGCCGATGATCTCGTCAGGTTCGTTGCTGTTTTTATCATGACAGTGCAGGTCTATTGTTAGAGTATCCTCCCCGGGAAAACGCAGGGACTGCTCGTAATTGAATACGGACATCTCCCGGTTTATTCTCTCCAGAAATGATTCCTTGTAGTTCATATTCTCTCCATCTGCGATTATTTATTTTACTCATCTGATATAGATAATATGAATTATATAAGAATTGTATAAGGAAAACGTAAAGATTCTGTTAAAAAAATTCTTCCGTATATTAACAGCAGGCAGAAAAAAATAGTATTTAATTGCATGATTACCATTCAGTAAAAAAATTCTGGTATATTATCAAATTTTCAAAAATGCATAATTATCACATCTTTTCTTCATCTTTTATTTACACGCTCATAGTCTATTCACCCCGAAGATAAAATTATCCAGGAGGAATTTAACAAATGTCTTTCAGAAAAAAAATAATGGCTTTAACGGCTGTTGCAGCAGTTGCAGTATCTATACTCAGCGGGTATGCCGCTGAAAAGGGAAAAGTAGTCATAAAGGGTTCAACTACTGTACTACCTATTACAATGAAGGCTATTGAAACTTTCAGGATGATCAAACCTGAAATTTCGATTTCTGTAGAGGGGAGCGGTTCAGGCAACGGTATCAAGGCCATTCTTGATGGAACATGCGATATAGCAAACTCATCAAGGGAAATCAAAGAAAAAGAAATGAAACAGGGCAAATCAGCGGGTTTAAAAATCAAGGAAATTACTGTGGCATACGACATGATTGTCCCGATTGTCAATCCCGCTAACAAGGTTCAGAACCTCACAAAAGAACAGCTTAAAGGAATATTTGACGGCACAATCACAAACTGGAGCCAGGTCGGCGGAGATGACATGAACATTGTGGTTGTTTCAAGGGATTCAAGTTCAGGTACTTATGAATACTGGAACGAGGATATCATGAAAGGCGCTGACGTAAGAAAAGATTCACTCATGCAGGCATCGAACGGCGCAGTTGTAAACACTGTTGCAAACAACAAAAAAGCTATAGGTTATATCGGTTTTGGATACCTCGACACTTCTATAAAAGGAATTTCCGTTAATGGTATTCAGCCTAACCTCAAAAACGGTAAATCCGGAAAATATCCGATCTCAAGAAAGCTTTACATGTATGTTAACGAGAAAAACTATTCAGCAGATGCAAAAGCATTTGTAAAATACCTTCTCTCAAAAGACGGGCAGAAGCTTGTTGCCGAAGCCGGTTACATACCGCTCAAATAAAAAAATCAGCTGATTTCAAGAAGGGCTGCTCCGAAAGGACGGCCCTTTTTTATTAATCTGTTTCACTCAGCTTACTTTTTCCCGGTTATCTTATAGTAGTTAACGATTAAAACAGTCCCTGTCATTGCGAACTAAGTGAAACAATCTGTTAATGCGGAAACTTGTTTAGAATTATAAAGCGGGTATTTTCAAAAACAGACTGCCGCGGCATTGTATGCCTCGCAGTGACGTTATGGTTACTATTTGAATCGTTATCCGCCATACCAAAAAAAGCTTAAAAAAATACGAAAACACTTGACATTAAATAACATGCGTTATTTATTAACACCATAGATAACGAATGTTTTATAATTCGAGGCAGAATGGCACCTAAGACCTTATTCAGCAGGGATGACATTATAAACTCCGCTTTCAAAATTGTAAAAAAAAGCGGGTTCCGCGACTTCAGTGCGCGCAGGGTCGCAGACGAAATGAATGCCTCGACAGCCCCTGTGTATTCATGCTTCAGCTCGATGGATGAACTTAAAACCGCCGTCTTGCAGAAGGCGGAGGAGTTGATGCTTGAATACACCATGAATCCATATACAAAGAGCGTCTTCCTCAACATGGGTACCGGCCTTGTGCTCTTCTCGCAGGAGAACCGTGAGCTCTTCAGGGCGCTCCTCCTTGAAAGCGGTGAAACACGCGTTCTGTTTGACAATTTCATAAAAATCCTGGTGAAGGAACTTGACCGGGATGAACTTATAGCCCTGCTCCCCAAAAAAGACCGCAAAGATGTGATGAACCGCATGATGATCTTTACCCACGGTTTCGCTTCGCTTGTATGCGTGGGGCTGCACGACGAGGTGAGCAAAAAAGAAGCGATTAAAATAATGTATGACATGGGCCGCGATGTAATAGAATCAGCCCTTGCAAAGGCTGGAATAAAGCAAAGCCTTACTGAACAGCAGAATGCTTTCAGAAATTAATATAGATTAAGAGGAAAACTATGAAGACACGAATTACAGAGATGTTCGGCATCAAATACCCTGTTATATGCGGCGCAATGTACCTTGTGGGTGAACCAAAACTTACAGCCGCTGTATCGAATGCCGGCGGCATGGGGAACCTTACGGCCGGGAACTACAAGACCACTGATGAACTGAGGGCAGCCATACGCGAAACAAAGAAACTCACAGACAAGCCCTTCATGGTGGGCATAACCATACTCCCTTCGTTTCACATTACGATGGATGACCACAGAAGAAACCTTGAGGTATGCGCCGAGGAGAAGGTAGGCGGCATAGAGGTTTCGGGCACTCCGCTTGACAAGGTGGGCACACAGTACATGGATATGCTGCGTAAAGCCGGGGTTAAAATGTTTCACAAGGTCGGGTCAGTAAAGCACGCCCTCCACGCTGAAGAGGCAGGCTACGACGGAGTTTATGCCGCAGGTATCGAAGAGGGCGGTCACCCGCTTAACGATGATGTAACCACAATGATTCTTACGCCAAAGATGGCCGAGACAGTGAAGATTCCCGTTGTTACCGTAGGCGGCATAGCTGACGGAAAGTCTTTGGCTGCTGCCCTTACCCTGGGAGCGGAGGGTGTTATGATGGCAACAAGGTTTATGGCCACACATGAATGCCAGGTGCACGAAAATATCAAGAAAGAAATACTTAAACGCCAGGAGAACGATACAACTCTGATATGCAAAACGGTCAACCTTCAGGGACGCGCGATCAAAAACAAAATCGTGGCAGAGATACTTGAAGCCGAGAAGAAGGGCGCGAACATAATGGAACTGGCTCCATTGATTACCGGCGAAAGATGCCTCAAGGCATGGCAGACCGGGGACGTTGACATAGCGCCCATGATGATGGGACAGTCCCTTGGACGCATTAACGATATCAAGTCGTGCAAAGAGGTGATCGAGGACATGGTGGCACAGGCGAAGAAGGAGATCGAAAGGGTGCGGGGACTGTTTTAGGAAACAACGGCCGATGGATGTCCCGGCTGTAGCGCCGCGAAATGCCGGAATCTTAATGGTACAATGAGTTTATAATGAAAATTTTTTGAGCCCTCAGGATTCCGGCATTTGCTTTCAGCACGCCCTGAGCAAAGCGAAGAAGCACTCCTGCGGTGAAACCGGAAATTTCTTTTTATTAAATCCAATATACGATGACATACTTAGATATAAATTTGCCGCTTAAACACTTAATGTCATCTCCGCGAAGGCGGAGATCCACGTTGTCAACGCTATATATAGACTAAATGGATACCCGCCGCAGTTTATCCTCGCGCAGGCGGGGACGGGTATGACAAAAGCCTGCAAAAACAAAGGAGCAAATATGAAAAATCCCCTGATAGACGTACGCGACCAGAGATTTGTACTATTCGAGGTGCTGGGGGTGGATTCACTCACGCAGTACGACCGGTTCTCACAGTTCGATCATAATACGTTCGAGGCTACCCTTGAACTCATAGAGAACATCTGCGTAAATGAATGCTTCCCGCACTTTGCGGACGCAGATCGTGAAGGCTGCAGCTTTAATGCAGGTACGGGTGAAGTAAAACTCCCTGAATCGGTTACAA
Organism: Spirochaetota bacterium; assembly: GCA_012730035.1. Taxonomy (GTDB): domain Bacteria; phylum Spirochaetota; class UBA4802; order UBA4802; family UBA5550; genus JAAYBQ01. Next base: position 4,822 of record JAAYBQ010000104.1, on the reverse strand, counting down.
AACCGCTTAAGGCATATTATGACGCCGGTTTCATCGGCATGAACGAGTCACCTGAAATCGGCGGCATGGGCCTGCCGCAGTCAATCGGCGCAGCCGCACTTGAATTTATAAGCGCGGCTCATCAGCCGCTTTTAATGTACGGCGCCCTTGCCCACGGTTCGATGAAGCTGATAGCTAAATTCGGAACTGAATATCTTAAAAAAACATTTGTGCCCAGGATGATGGCCGGCGAGTGGGGCGGGACCATGTGTCTTACCGAACCGCAGGCAGGGTCCGACGTGGGAAGGATGAAAGCAAAAGCTGTAAAACAGGCAGACGGTACATACCGCATAACCGGCCAGAAGATATTTATATCCGCAGGGGATAACGACTACTACCCGAACATAATTCATCCCGTACTTGCGCGCATCGAAGGTGACCCCGGAGGCACTAAAGGAATCTCAATATTTATTGTGCCCAAATTTCTTGTGGATGAAAACGGCAACCCCGGAAAAAGGAACGACTTAAAGTGCATAGGGATCGAGCACAAGATGGGAATCAAGGCCTGTGTGACCTGCACCATGAGTTTTGGCGATGACAACAACTGCACCGGCTACCTTCTTGGCAACGAACGTGAAGGAATGAAGATAATGTTCAACATGATGAACGACTTCCGCATGGGCACAGCCTCGCAGGCACAGGGCGTGTCATCTGCAGCGTACCTTCACGCCGCATCATACACCAAGGGCAGGCTGCAGGGTACGGCACTCAAGGATATGAACAATCCATCTGCTCCAATGGTTCCGATTGTCGAACACCCTGACGTTAAACGTATGCTCCTCTGGATGAAGTCATACGTAGACGGGCAGCGCATGCTGGTGTACAGCATGTACTACAACATGGACCTGGCGCGTGTCCTCACAGGTGATGCGCAGAAAGAGGCAGCGGGACTGGTCGACTTTCTTGTACCGATCTGCAAAGCGGGCTGCAGCGACAGGAATGTGCTGATCACATCCGAGGCTATGCAGATTTTCGGTGGCTATGGATTCTGCAGCGATTACCCCATAGAGCAGATGATGAGAAACTCAAAGATACTCTGCATATTCGAAGGGGCAAACGGCATACAGGGTATGGATCTTGTTATGCGCAAGATCCTGATGAATCCGGGTCAGTTCAACTACAGTGTTTTCAAAAAACGTATACTGGCATCCGCGAGTGACGCAAGGGCGGGCGGTGTTGATGAAAAGTATATCGCTCCTGTTGAACTCGGTGTTAAACGGCTCGATGAATATATTGAAACAATGAAGGGCTGGACAGGGAAGTTCATGTTCGGGCAGGTACTTGCAGGTGCCACCCCGTTCAGGAAAGCGATATATATGCTTGCAATAGCGTGGATGCACCTGTGGAGCCTCGCGGTAGCGTTCCCAAAAATGAAGTCTTTTACCGGTGACCTTAAAGATACTGAACTGAAAAAGTTTCTGGCTGAAAACAGCGAGGCAGCTTTCTATTACAGCAGGGTGCTAACTGCAAGATTTTTTATCACAGAGGAGTTCCCGCCCTTCTTCGGAATGATGGATGCCCTGTCGGGCGACGAGTGGACTGTGCTCGAGGCAGGCGAAGAGACTTTCCCGGGAACGGTGGAGTTGTAGGGGGAAGCCGAAGTAAGTAAATACGCAAAACTGGTTAATCGGCTGGGGGCTGGTAAATAAATGCTGATAAAAGTCAGATGGGGACGGGTAAAATATTAATCCATCCGAAGTATCCAAATTTTTTATTTACAAAACAGCGCCTGCGAAACTAATGACTAAAGTCTACGTATATGCCTGTATCGGATCATGCCGGCTTAGACAAATAAACCTGAAAAAGAACAGAGTATGAAAAACGAAATTTCACGCAGGCGCACGTTCGCCATAATATCTCACCCCGATGCCGGAAAAACCACGCTGACCGAAAAGCTCCTTCTTTACGGAGGAGCCATTGAACTGGCCGGATCAGTAACAGCCAAAAAGAAACAGAGGGACACATCCTCGGACTGGATGGAGCTTGAAAAAAAACGGGGCATATCGATCTCGTCAACACTGCTTCAGTTTGACTACAACGGTTTCAGAATGAACCTGCTTGACACTCCAGGCCACAAGGACTTTTCAGAGGACACATACCGGGTCCTTACCGCCGTAGACGGAGTAATCATGGTTATTGACGCGGGTAAGGGTATCGAGAGTCAGACGCAGAAACTTTTCGAGATATGCCGTAAGCGCGAAATACCAATCTTCACATTCATGAACAAGCTGGACAGGCCGGCAATGCCGCCTCTGGAGCTTATTGACCAGCTTGAAAAGGTGCTGGGCATACACGCCTTCCCGGTCAACTGGCCGCTGGAGAACGGCCCGCTATTCAAGGGGATCTTTGACAGGATCACAAGCCAGGTCTACCTTTTCGAAAGAGTGCCGGGCGGCGCGTACAGGGCACCGGTTTCAACACACGGCATAAAAGATCCGTCAGTAAAAAACATACTGAGCGAATCTTCGTACGCAGACATAATCGAAGAAGTCGAGATGTTGGACTTTGCCCACGCGGGTCTTGACAGAAGAGAAATTCTGGCCGGACGTACTACGCCTGTATTCTTCGGCAGCGCCGCAAACAATTTCGGCGTCGAGCTTCTTCTTAACGGATTCCTTGAATATTCAAGCGGTCCCCTTCCCCGCAAAAGCACAAATGGTGAAGTACCTCTTGAAAGCAGTGAATTCTCGGGCTTCGTTTTTAAAGTACAGACAAACATGAATCCAGGACACAGGGACCGCATGGTCTTTGCCCGCGTGTGTTCCGGAAAGTTTGAAAGGGACAGCAAGGTTTTTCACATGCCCCATGCCAGGGAGATACGCATATCCAGTTCACACAGCGTGTTCGGCAGGGAGAGGGAGGTAATGGATGAGGCTTATCCCGGCGACATACTGGGGTTCGTCACCAACACCGAATTCAGGGTAGGCGACACTATCACTTCAAACCCGCAGATAGTTTATAACGAAATTCCACGGTTCGCGCCTGAATGCTTCGCGTATCTGCATAACGTGACATCTTCGGCATACAAATCATTCCGCAAGGGGATTGACCACCTGCTTGCTGAAGACATAGTGCAGACATTCCAGCTTGACGGCAGGCACTCGGCCGTACCACTGCTTGGCGCGGTCGGCACTCTGCAGTTCGAGGTGCTGCAGTACAGGCTCAGGGACGAGTACGGCGCTGAATCGCGGCTTGAAATGATGCCCTGGAGCGCCCTGCGCTGGATAGAAACAGATATTGATGACGAGGCTCTCAAAAAAGCGCTGCCCTACAATGCGGCATCCGGAAGAGACAACAGGGATAGACGGGTTGTGCTCTTCCAGAATTCGTGGTCAGTAAGCGGGTTCGCCGAAAAAAATCCTTCAATACTGGTGCTCGATTCGCCGCGGTCGTAGTTATTCACCGCCGCGGTTCATAACGAAAGATCAGCCTGATATCTCTTTAACATGCGCATTACCGTCAGCTCCCCATGCTATTACGCACTCACCGGGCCTTGTTCCGGCAAGACGTTCGTCCGATGACCTTAGGCTGTTCCAGTCCGCAGTTTCTATGAACTCACGGAGCAGCTCAAGCTTTCTTCCTGTTTCAGTCACCTCCGGTTCGTCACACGATTCAAGCAGCAGGCCGGTTAATCTGCGGAACTCGTTCTTAGCCTCTGTCTGAATGCAGTGCCCGTGCATGTGCAGTGTCAGGGTTACATTGCTCTCCATTTTATACTTTTACCTCTGTTGCGGAATGATGTGCCGATCTTCCCCCGCCGCTGTGAAGCCTGATACAGATTATGGCAGTGGCGGGCATACTGAGGAACATTCCGATGCATCCTACCGCGGATTTAACAAGTTCGCTCAGTACAGGATTATAGTTAAGCACCATGGTAATCGGTATCCCGGGCTCCATCTTCAGGGCAATCAGCAGAACAAGCGGCAGAGACGTTCCCACATAAGCGAAGAGCAGAGTGTTGAGCGTGGCACCTAACATATCCGAGCTGACGGTTATTACAGATTTGAATGCCCGGCCGAAAGAAATCTCCGGGTCCACCTTGAATATCTCCTCTGTGGCCGAGGCTATGGATATGCAGACATCCATGATAGCCCCGAGCGCAGCGATGATAATACTTGAAAGTGCAAGCCCCCTGAGATCGATGTCTGTGACCGATGCGTAAAAGACTGTCATCATCTCGTTTGTAACAATACCCGTAAGCCTCATGATCCAGCCTGCTGTGAGCGCGAGGAGTGTAGCAATGAATATGCCGCTTGACGCGCCTGCAATGGCGGCAAGGGTTTTTTTCCTGAACCCCAGTATTATGGGGATTGTAACAATAACGGCAACAATACATATAGCAACCGCAACGGGCAGCGGTGAATGTCCCTGAAGTGTCATTGGTATTAGAAGGTAAAAGATAAGAAATATTGTGGCAACAAACGCAAGTATCGACATTATGCCGCGGATCCTCCCCACGAGCAGAATTGCAGCAAGGAGCAGAACGGCGAAAAAAATAATCCCCGCCGAATTGTCCACGTCATAAATGTGAATATAGTCAACACCCTCAGCTCCGCCGGCGGCTGATATGCCGATAAAGACAACATCACCGGCGCGGTAGAACATATCCTTGGGCATATTGTCATCTCCGCCGAATGTTACCACATGGGCCTGCACCTTTTGCTCACCATCAAGTATTTCAAGGTGCACGCTCACATCCACATTATATGGATTGTTTTCATCGGGCTCAGACCGGTCTATCTTTACAATCTCCGCGCGGGCAAAACTCCGGACATCCCTGAAT
>JAAYBQ010000103.1 GCA_012730035.1 Spirochaetota bacterium | reverse complement strand
CCCCGTAAATGAATAGACGGCGAAGAAAAGTATAATGTATGATATGTGCATTGTTTAACCTGCTGCCTGGTTATCAGGGGATTAACATGTTGTATAAGATGCTATTTTTAAAACAGTTCGGATGCCCGTCCTCTCAAAGAGAATTGTATCTTCACCGATGTACTGATAAATCAACATCCAGTCCGGTGCGATATGGCATTCGCGGCGCCCCTTATATATTCCAATAAGTTTATGGTCTTTAAATTTCCGGTCAGGATTACCTGGTTCCGCAAGCTTTCTCATAACTGTCAGGTACATCATTTATCTCGGTGATTATCTTGTTCTTCATTGCAGCTTTCATTCTTAATACCTCCCGGATAATTCAATATAAACACTTTTATTTAATCAAGATTTTTTTCTTAAAATGCTGAATTGCTGAAGATCATATAAAAATTTCTTGTAAAACTAGAAAAAAAATTTAATTTGAAAAAAATACTGCACTGAAGGTTTGAACCATGCGGATAAAAGGATTCAATATTTTATCGCTTATACTGACCGCTATAATTATATGCACTGCGGGATGTGACAAAAAAAAAGCCGTTGAATTCGAAAAGAAACAGTTTGTCATCAGTTTAAAAGGCCTTAACGCAAGGGAAAAGCCCGATTTAAACAGCAAGCCTGTTTTTCTCCTGAAATTCAGGGATGAAGTTGAAGTGATCAGAAAATCTGACGATGTAGATACAATTAATTCCATAACTTCAAACTGGTACGAAATCAGAAATGCGGGAAGAACCGGATGGGTCTTTGGTGCATACATAAGGCCGATGGGAAAAGCACGGCCTGTTTTTTATTTCTATAAAGGCTATGCAATACATAATTCTGAAATTATTACAGTCAATGAACCCCGGCCGGATACGGATAATACGAATTCAGAGCGACCCATATCTCTTGCAGAGCTGAAGTTTCTGCCACGCCTGCTGCCCGGAGATTCTGTCTCTGTAATCACAGACACGGGAATTTATACTGACGAAGTGAACGGTTTATATCTTATATCCTCAGACTACACTGGTTTATTTCACATTGAATACAAACTTAAAAAAAATACTGCAGGTTCTCTGATTGTCGATAACAGGGAATGCAAAAATCAACTGGGTACAGATATTAAAATTGTTCCAATGACCGATTCCACAATGCCCATTACAAAAGATGAGCTAAACCAGCTGCTCCCTGAATCAGAAATTATTATCAGTTTGAACAACGAACGCAGTAAAAACGAAATAGCCACCGCCATCACTTCGAAATTTGTTCAGACAGTTAAAAGTATTGATTCACTCCCCGATGTCTTCCTGTTCAGTTTTAAAAGTAAAGATTCCAGGGAGGATTATTATAACGGATTTTTAATACTGACTGGATTGTCTTTAGCTTATTCTTCAAACGGAAATATTATCACAGCACTGAAGGCGGGAGATAATATCTTATTATATGTAAAAGAATGGTTACCACATTCAGGGTACAGCGGGTATAAAATTTTAAAGCTCAATAAATCTTCAATAGAGACTGTGGATCATGATTTTTCTTATGCAGATTGATCACAGTACGTTAGCGTGTTCGCAGAACCGTAAAGGCACTCTTTGCAGATCATGGTCTTATCTGTCCGTCATCTGTCCGTCATGTGTCCGTCATCTGTCCGTCGAAAACAGGCTCCTGTTTCTTAATTATTGATTGAACAGATACTGGTTTTTTTATTCACCCCGCCGCCTTCGGCGGTGAAGGATAACAAATCGCCATGTTTCTCCAAAATCTGTTTTAAAGAATAATTATTCTTTTTTTTAAAAAATCCAAAAAAATGTTTGACAGACCATTCAGTCGGCGGATATCTATGTTTTCAGTTAAAAGCCATGAAAAGCCTTGTAAAACAGATCGCAGCAGCGCAATACGCATCCGGACCGCAGTCTCTGAACTACGGTTATTACTATTTTTATTTTTACGGAAGCCACATATCAGCGTAGCGCGGTTTTATCATAAGCATACAGAGCAAAAGGACCCTTTGATAAAACGCAAAGGGTCTTTTTTTTGGCAAACAGGGAGAGGTAGATAAAAAAATGAAGAATCTGAAACTGGTTAAACTCGAAGAATCGGGTAAAAGGACCGAAATCAAGGTGGGCAACAGCGTCATCGGCAAAGACTTTGTGGTGATCGCAGGCCCGTGCAGCGTCGAGAGCGAAGAGCAGACAATGAAGACAGCAGAGGCTGTGAAGAAAGCCCACGGCAACATGATACGCGGCGGAGCGTTCAAACCAAGGACCTCGCCCTACGACTTCCAGGGCCTGGGCCTTAAAGGGCTGAAGATACTTGAAAAGGCAAAGCTTAAAACAGGTCTGCCCGTAGTGACAGAGGTTATTGACCCGCGGGATGTTTCGTGGGTATGCGAATACGCGGACATTCTGCAGATAGGCGCGCGCAACATGCAGAACTTTTCCCTGCTTAAAGAGGTCGGCAAGTCAAACAAACCGATTCTGCTTAAGCGGGGAATGCACTCCACGTTCAGGGAACTGCTGAGCTGCGCGGAGTACATACTGGCAGAGGGTAACCCCAACGTTATATTGTGCGAACGCGGAATCAGAACCTTCGAGACGTACACAAGGAACACGCTCGACCTTTCCATTATCCCGGCCATGAAAGAGATGACACACCTGCCTATTATGGTTGACCCGTCACACGGCACGGGTAAACTGAGCCTTATTGAATCCATGAGCCTTGCCGCTGTCGCTGCAGGTGCTGACGGCATCCTCATTGAGGTTCACATAAACCCGGCAGAGGCAAAGAGTGACGCGGACCAGCAGCTTACGCCGTCACAGTTCAGCCACCTTATGGAGAAGGTGCTCAAACTTAAAAAGTTCATGGATACCGAAATCGGGCCGAGCATTATCGGAGGTCGTCATTGAGAGAGATAAAGATCAATCTCGAAAACAGGCTTTCAACTGTTTACGCGGGCGGATCTATTGACGACCTGGCAGGGTATGCGGACCCGTCAAAAAACATAATTGTTACAGACACAAATGTTCACAGGCTCTACGCCGACCGGTTTAAAGGCATACCTGCCATTGTGATCGGTACTGGCGAGGGGATCAAGACCCTTGCCACCGTGGAAGAGATAATCAGGGAATTCATTTCGCTGGGCGCGGACAGGAATACATTTATTACGGGCATTGGGGGCGGAATAGTAAGCGACATCACCGGTTTCGCTGCGTCGATCTTTATGCGCGGGCTCGATTTCGGTTTTGTTTCTACCACGCTTCTCGCCCAGGTTGACGCGAGTGTGGGCGGTAAAAACGGCGTGAACATAGACAGGCTCAAGAACATGGCAGGAGTATTCTGCCAGCCCCGCTTTGTAATATGCGACCATTCAATGCTCGCCACACTCGAAGAGGAGGAGTACAGGAACGGCATGGCCGAACTTGTCAAGACCGCATGCCTTGAGAATTCGGGCCTTTTCGATTTTGTCTGGCAGCACAGGGAGCCGCTCAGGGAACGCGACGCTTCGGCTGTGGAAGAAGCAGTCTACAGGTGCGCACAGTTCAAGGCTTCGGTCGTGACCATGGACGAAAGAGAGACCGGCCTGCGCAGGATTCTTAACCTGGGCCATACCGCGGGCCATGCCCTCGAGAAGGTCCATGGCGTGGCGCACGGGCATGCCGTGGCAGCGGGTATAGGTTTTTCGCTCTTCATGTCGCAAAAGTTCGGGCTGATCGACAACGCTCAATCGGAACGGATATTGTCGATGCTTAAATTCTTCGGGCTTCCATCAGGACTTTATGATACTGCCGCTGCTGCAGATTCGGCAAGGCTTGCAGAGGCTGCCGCGAGCGACAAGAAAAGGGATGGCAGCTCGGTTAAGTTTGTGCTGCTTGAAGGCACAGGCAGACCCGTTGTCCGGGATATCAGCCTTTCTGATCTGGACGGACTGATAAGGGAACATATTACCACTGGAGAAAATTATCTATGATATGTATTAGTATTGCCGACGTAACAGCAGCAGAGGCGGCAGAAATAGTAAACGCTAACGAACTTTGCGAAGTGCGTATAGACAGGCTCAAACTTGGCAGCGATGACATCAAGTCTCTCTTTTCAGCAAAGGGTAAAACCATTGCCACGTACAGGCCCTCAGAAGGTGTTTCCGAATCAACCAGGATAGGAACACTTCTACTTGCCATCCGCTCGGGCGCAGCATACGTTGATATTGAAGTTGAAACAGGTGATCTTTTCAAAGATGAAATAATAAAAGCAGCAAGAAAGTACGGTTGCAAAGTAATCACCTCATACCATGACTTTGTAAAGACTCCGGTTATGAGGGAACTTGAACAGGTTCTTAACTGGTGTCTTGAGAGCAGCCCGGACATAGCAAAAATATCATGCCGGGTCAATTCAATCGAGGACAATGCCCGGCTCCTCTCGATATACAGCCTTAATAAAAATGTTATATCCATAGGAATGGGCGAACTGGGACGAATAACCAGGATAGCGGCGACTCTGCTCGGCGCCCCCTTTACTTACGCAGCCAATGACAAAAGCCGCAGGACCGCGCCCGGGCAGATAGATGCTTCCACGCTAAAAAATATCATAAGCATGATGTCGGAAGCATGATGCTAAAAAGCGCGGAACACAAAATATTCGGGGTTACAGGCAACCCGGTTCTTCACAGCAAAAGTCCGCTCATGTTCCGCGAGGTGTTCTCTGAATACCGCGTTGACGCTTCTTACATACGTGTCGCGGTGCGCGACGCTGCTGATGCGGCGCGTCTTATGCGCGAAGCGGGCTTTAGCGGCATGAATGTAACCGCTCCATTCAAGTTCGATATAGCAGGACATTTGAACATGCTCTCAGGTGACGCGGCAAGGCTTGAATCTGTCAACACCGTGGTTTCATCAAACGGTACGCTTAAAGGCTACAATACGGATTTTACCGGAGTTGCGGAGGCGCTTGAGGCCCATGCCGGGAGCATAAAGGGTAAAAAAACAGTTATTGCCGGCGCCGGCGGCGCCGGCGTGGCAGCGGCATGGGGCGCCCGGTCCAGAGGTGCAGATGTTGTTATACTGAACATTACACCTGCCGAGGCTGAAGCTGCGGCGCGCAAAACAGGCTGCAGGCATGACATTCTCGCGAACATTCATGACTACACTCCATCCGCGGACATCTTTGTTGCGGCTATACCGTACGAGGCTGAACAACTTGACATCTCGGCCATGAAGCCTGGCACATTTGTAATGGACGCGTCGTACAAAAAATCGCGCTACGAGTCCGCTTCCGCAAAGCTCGGCCTTAATTTTATTCCGGGCGAGGAATGGCTTGTCCGCCAGGCTATACCGGCATGCAGGCTCTTTACAGGCATTACTCCCTTACCTGAACTTATGAAGCGGGGACTGTCTCACGCCCGGTCATTAAAGAAAAACATATCGCTTATAGGATTTATGGGTTCCGGTAAAAGTTCAGCAGGAAGGGAGCTTGCGCGCATGCGGAACATGGAATTTATCGACACCGACGAGCTTATCCAGAAGCGAATGAATATGACCATACCCGAAATATTCACCACAATAGGCGAGGATAGGTTCAGGGAGATAGAAACTGAAACCCTGTTATCCCTGAAAGGTCTTGAAAACATTATTATTTCATGCGGAGGGGGCATTGTCCTGCGAAAGGAAAACCGCGATTTTCTAACAGCAGAGACCGGATGCTTCTGGCTCTACACATCGGCCCGTGAATCACTTAACCGCATAACTGACAATAGCAGGCCCCTGCTCGCTGTTGAAAACAGGGAGAGAAAGGCGCATGAACTTTTTGAAAAACGGAAACCATTGTACGCGCAGACCTGCACTGCGATGGTAATATCTGAAGTAAATCCCGAACATACAGCGGAGCATATAAATGAAGAAATCAATCTCGCCCTCTGAGGCACGCGGCACTCAGGCTGCCCCCGCGTCAAAGAGTGAAATGCAGAGGGCTGTTGCCGCTGCCCTGATCGCGAACGGCCGCACCACTATTACCAATCCAAGTTTCTGCGATGACTCAAGGGCTGCACTCGGTATTGCCGAAGCTCTCGGCGCAGCTGTTCACGTATCATCGGACCGCGTCATTATAGACGGCGGGATCAACCCCGCGGTTTCAGTACTTGACTGCGGAGAGTCAGGTTTGGGAGTCAGGATGTTTACACCCATAGCGGCTCTTACGGGCCGCCAGATGACACTCACAGGCAGGGGTAGCCTTCTGAAGCGGCCGGTCTCGACAATCGAAGAGTCATTATCCGATCTTGGCGCATCTGTAAAATCACAGAACGGTTTTTTGCCAATTGAGGTATCATCGAAGCTTAAGGGGGGATCAACCGTTATTGACGGCAGCCTCAGCTCACAGTTCCTTACCGGGCTCCTCATGGCGCTCCCCTCTGCGGAGGAGGACAGCTTAATCAGCGTTAACAATTTACAGAGCAGGCAGTACATAGACATAACACTGAAGGTGTTAAACCACTTTTCAGTCAGCGTTGAGAACAGCAATTACAACCTGTTCAAAATCAGGGGGCGCCAGGCTTTTGTTCCCGCAGATATCTGCATAGAGGGAGACTGGAGCGGCGCAGCGTTTCTTCTATGCGCGGGCGCCATCAGGGGCCAGGTGCGTGTCACGGGTCTTAACAACCTTTCGCTTCAGCCCGACAGAAGAATTGTTGACGCACTCAGGCTGGCAGGCGCGGATATAACAGAGGGTGAGGGATACGTCACCGCCGCGCATTCAACTCTTAAAGGCTTCGAGTTCGATGCAGCCGAATGCCCGGACCTCTTCCCGCCTCTGGCGGCGCTTGCCATGTACTGCGAAGGCACAACACTGCTGCGAGGCGCACGCAGGCTGACGCACAAAGAGAGCGACAGGGGGGCCGTAATAAAAAATGAACTGGGCAGACTTAACGGCAACATTGAACTTGACGGTGACTGCATGGTAATAAAAGGTTCACGCGTAACCGGCGGAACTACCGATTCGCATGGAGACCACAGAATAGCAATGGCCTGCGCGATCGCAGCACTCGGGGCAGAAGGGCCCGTTGTGATTGACCACGCAGAGAGCATAGACAAGTCGTACCATGAATTTTACGAACATCTTGCCGCCCTGGGGGTTAATGTGCAATGAACAGCTTTGGAACTGTTTTCAGAATTTCAATTTTCGGCGAATCCCACGGCAACGGCATAGGGATTGTTATTGACGGAACTCCTCCCGGCATACCATTTGCCGCGGGCGACATGGAAGCGGACCTTGCGCGCAGGATGCCCGGCGGGCATGGTACAACTGCACGCCGCGAACCGGACGTTCCCGAGATACTGAGCGGCGTGTACAGGGGATTCACAACAGGCGCGCCCGTCGCCATTCTGTTCAGGAACAGCGACACCAGGTCAGCGGACTACGACAGGTTCAGGGATACGCCAAGGCCGGGACACGCAGACTTCACGGCCACTGCCAAGTATGGGGGATTTAACGACCCGCGGGGCAGCGGCCACTTTTCGGGCAGGATCACGCTTGCCCTTGTTGCAGCGGGCGCCCTTGCAAAAAAAACCGTCCCGGGAATGGATATACGTTCACAGGTGCTTGAAATAGGCGGGCTAAGAGACTACGACGCGAAACTGAAAGAAGCGATAGAACGGGGTGATTCACTCGGCGGCCTCATAGAAGTCCGCATAAACAGCCTGCCTGCCGGACTTGGCGAGCCCTTCTTCAACTCACTTGAGTCGGTCATTTCGCACCTTGTCTTTTCAGTACCCGCAGTGCGCGGAATAGAATTCGGTACGGGTTTCGCCGCGGCCGCCATGCAGGGAAGCGAGCACAACGATGCGATTGTATCAGCGGACGGCACAACTGCGACAAACAACTCGGGCGGAATAAACGGCGGCATTACAAACGGCAACACCGTTCTGTTCCGCGTGGCGGTTAAACCTACCCCGAGCATACGCGTGGCTCAGCAGACAATTAATCTTTCCACTGGACAAACGGAAAAACTTGAAGTAACAGGGCGGCACGACGCGTGCATTGCGCTCCGCGCCCCCGTAGTATTCGAAGCATGTGCGGCAATAGCCGCTGCAGACATGTACCTGGTTAACAGGGCAATATACCAACAGGAGGCCGGTCAATGAAACTTGAAGAGATAAGAAACAACATAGATCTGATCGATTCAAAGATACTAAAACTGCTTAACGACAGAATGGAGCAGGCGCTGCTCGCCAAAAAGTTCAAGAGCAAAATTGAGGACAAGGAGAGAGAGAACGAGGTGATGGAGCGCCTGAAGAAAAATCCTCACACGCTGCTTCAGCCCGGATTCACCGAGTCCATTTACAAAATGATCATCACGTGGGGCAAGGAGCTGCAGGCAAAGGACTACAGTGTAATCGGTTTCCAGGGTGAACACGGCGCCTACAGCGAAGAGGCTGCAAGGCACTGGAACATCAAACTGGTTACCATGCCATGTACTACTTTCAACGGAGTCTTTGAAGGAGTCTCATCGGGCATGTTCGATTACGGCATAGTTCCGGTCGAGAACACGCTGGGTGGAATAATCGAAACGGTAAACGAGCTGCTCACCAGCACAGACCTGCAGATTGTGGGTGCCGTGAATATGCCCGTGCACCACAGCCTGCTAATGCTCCCGGGAACAGACCACAGAGAGATACGGGAAGTCTACTCGCACTCTCAGGCGCTCGCCCAGTGCAGAAGGTTTCTGTCGCGGAACAACCTTACACCTATACCATTCTATGACACTGCCGGTGCGGCAAGGATGCTCACCGAGAAAAAGATTATGGGCGCGGCATGTATTGCCGGCAGGCTCGCTGCAGAGCTTTACAACCTTGAAATATTAAAAGAGAACGTCGAGGATTCCGACATAAACCGCACAAGGTTCCTTATACTTTCAACAGCAAAATCCGCGGAAAAAGGCAACAAGTGTTCAATCACCTTCACTACCGCACACAAATCGGGAACACTCTTCAAAGTACTTGAAGTATTTGCCGGTTCAGGGATAAACCTTACCAGGATCGAATCGATTCCAACCGAACCGGGCAATTATTCATTCCTGGTTGATTTCGAGGGATCGGACACAGACCCGGTGGTAACCGCTGCGCTTGAAAAAACAAAGGAAATATCATCTGGCCTTAAACTTCTGGGCTGCTACGTTGAAAAGAATATTGAAGAGAACAGCAGCAGGACGGTGGAATAATGAAAATATTTATTTTAGGCGCAGGCCGAATGGGAAGCTGGCTCACGGAGGAACTCTGTCATGACCATGAAGTTGCCATATATGACACCGATCCCAAAAAGCTTAAATATTTTTTTAATGTAAAACGATTCCTCGATGTTAACGAGGTAAAGGCTTTCAAGCCCGACATGTTCATAAACTGCGTAAGCCTTCAGGCAACCGAAAAGGTGTTCGACCAGGTCATACCTCTGCTGCCGAAGGGTTGCATACTCTCGGACATCGCGTCTGTAAAAAACGGGCTGGCCGGATACTATAAAAAAACGGGAATGCGCTTTGTATCCACCCACCCCATGTTCGGGCCCACATTCGGCAATGTCCGCAACCTGAGCAGCGAAAGCGCCATCATAATATCCGAATCTGACGCTGACGGCAAAAAATTTTTCCACGACCTGTACAATGCGCTCAAACTGAACCTGTACGAGTATTCATTTGATGAACATGACAGCGTCATAGCCTACTCCCTGTCAACACCGTTCGCCTCAACACTGGTATTTGCCGCGTGCATGAAAAAGATCGACGTTCCAGGAACCACGTTCAAGAAGCACATGGAGATAGCGAAGGGACTGCTCTCTGAGGATGACTACCTGCTTTCCGAGATACTATTTAATCCCTACACCCTGCGGCAGATCGAAAGCATAAACTCACAGCTTTCGTACCTTACGCACATAATAAAGGACAGGGATACCGATGAGATGACCAAGTTTTTGCATAAACTTCGCGAGAACATTAAGTAGCATAAAACAGAAAAGGGGGCAGGCCCCCTTTTCTGTTTTATAGTATTCAGTTAATTTCTAGTCGACCATAAAAGACTGTATGTTTTCGGACCTGAGCACCTCTTTGATCCGGTCAAGTTCCTTTCTGCTCTGTATTCCCTCAATCCTGATCTTGAAATATTCACCCTCCTGGATGATCTTAACCGGCCTGTCCGTAAGAGCTTCAATTGTCTCCTTCTGTGCCTGGGCGTTCCTTCTTGAATAGAAGGCACCTGCCTGAAGTTTCATAATACCCGAACCTTCAGAATAATCATCAAAATCCTCACCCCGCGCAGACCCCTTGCTGTTCTGCTTCTCCTCCTGGTAGGGGTACTCATCATCGGAGACCGGCTCAACATATTCACTTTTTCTCCCGGCGGTATTGTTCAGAACTGAATTATCACCCATTTTGATTACCCGTATACCGACCTTAACTTCACCCTTTTTGATCATGTCGATTTCACGGGCCGCGTTGTACGAAAGATCTATTATCCTGTTTCCCCTGTACGGGCCCCTGTCATTTATTTTAAGTTTTACCTTTTTACCGTTTTCAAGATTGGTCACCTCGAGAACAGTTCCGAAGGGTAGAGTCTTATGCGCGGCAGTCAGAAGGTTCATGTCGAACTTTTCTCCCGACGCAGTGGCCTTGCCGTGAAATTCCCTTCCGTACCACGAGGCATATCCCTTCTGGTAAAAGTTTTCGGCTGCATTATAATCGGCGTTTGCACCGGACTCGTAGCTGTTGTCATCATCTGCAACTCCCCTGTCCCCGGCAGAATCCTTTTCATCATATAAATAGTCCTCGTCCTTCTCTGTTTTTACACCGGACTTGACCCTGGCCGCAGTCTCCCCGTATTTCTTCTCCGTGCGGACCTGGCTTTCCCGTTTATCTGCACTTTTTGTATCAGTATATGCGGGAATAACGTCATCACCGGCCTCTTCCCTGTCAAATTCATCATAGTTTTCGCTGTCAAAACTCCCTGCGTAATCATTGCCCCTGGTCTGCGCCCTGCTGGGAGTGCATCCCGCAAGCATGATAAAAAACATAAGACCGGAGATGATAAAAACAGTACTTTTTATGAAACTCTTCATTGTAAAAACCTCCGAATATATAAACACCTGTTTATTATATCGGAATACCTCTTTAAGCCCTTTACTTTTTTAATGACTTTATGTCGCAAAATTTCTTGACCTGACGGGTAGAGTGAATTACTTTCCGGAAAGTCATTACCGGGGCAGTGTCATTCCCATGCTGACGGGAGACCTTTGGAAGTCCCATGCGGGAGATCTATACTGACACTGCTAATGCCATGTAAACCACTGGATCCCTGCCTTCGCGGGGATTACAGAATCTCAATCCGGTAATAACTTTATAATCAAAGACACCCCCTGATAACAGGTAACTGCATTCTGCACCAAACTGAAAGAGGAACAGATGAAAATAGTATCAAGCAAACCGACCATAACACGCAAGGACCTCGAGGGTGTCCTTGACTGCATGATCCATGACGAACTGAATACGGGCAGTCCGGTTAAAACATTTGAAAGCGCCCTGTCTGACATTACCACGCTGAAGTATCCACTTGCCGTAAACTCTCTTGTTTCCGCATACATAATGATTTTCCGGGCGCTCGAAATATCAGCCGAAGATGAAGTAATAATCCCGTCATTCTATTCAACGGCGCCTTTAAGCGCCATGAAGCTGACCGGCGGCAAACCGGTTATAGTTGATTCTTCGCCAAACTCCATCTTCCCGTCAATAGAGCAGATTAAAGAGAAAATCACAGACAAAACAAAAGCTGTCATCTTCTCCGATTCATGCGGCTTTCACGCCGACGTTGAAGGGCTGCACGGTATTTCTGTGCCGGTCATAGCGGACATATCCCATTCCATAGGGACAGAGCTTAACGAAAAACCCGCCGGATCTTATGCCGCTTTCGCTGTTGCTTCGTTCGCACCTTCAATGATTATAACAACTGGAAACGGCGGAATGGTTCTTACCAGTAATTCAAAACACTTCTCTGCTATGCGCGAGATGAGAAGCGGTTCCGAAGAAACACCGGGCTTTGACTTTACCATGACGGACCTGCAGGGAGCCATGGGCGTATCGCAGGTAATGAAGCTTAAAGATTTCATACGAAGGCGCAGGGAGATCGCACTCAAGTACTACGAATCTATACGCATAACACCACACAAACCGGTATTCCCATACAGCGATTCTTTCGCGTTCCAGTCCTTCCCCGTACTCTTCGATTCTCCATCGGACCGCCTTGAAAAGTACTGGAAAAAGAACGGCATCGAAATCGAAAAGACTGTCTCCGTACCGCTACATTCAATCCACGGGCTGAAGGGCTTTGACTATCCTAATACAGACCGGCTGTCAAAGAAACTTTTTTCGCTGCCGCTGTACCCCACGCTGACCAAAAAAGAGATCGACAAGATCGCTAAATCACTGGCTGCATTTATCTGAGGGACGGATAAGCGTAATGAAACGATACGAACTTACGGTAGAGGACCACTTTTCATCTGCTCACCAGCTGAGGGGCTACATGGGCAAGTGTGAAAATATACACGGCCACAACTGGCGCGTAAAACTGCGTGTTACGGGCAGCTCGCTGGACAACATCGGGCTTCTGGTGGATTTCGGAATACTGAAAAAAATACTCAAAGAGGTTCTTTCGCGGATTGACCACACCAGCCTGAACGAGACCCCGCCTTTTGACAGAATCAATCCAAGCTCGGAAAATATAGCCGAATATATCTGCAGTGAAGTTCAGCCCCTTATAAGCCGGGAATTCCCCGCAGTGAACGTATCTTCTGTCACCGTGTGGGAATCGCAGACATCCAGCTGTACCTTCTTCCCTGAAGTCAGACAGTAACAATAAGCTCGTTTATCTTGCTCTTAAGTTCATCAAGGTTTGAGGATTTCGTCAGATAAGCATCCGCTGTCCATGTCATGAAGTTGCTTTTATAGTTGGAATAAGCGGTGTAGATTATCACCGGAATCTTCCGTTCAAGTGATATCACCTTGCCAAGGGTCTCAATTCCATCCATCTCGGGCATGCGTATGTCCATGATCACAAGATCAAAATCCTTTTTACGCACAAGATCAATGGCCTCTTTGCCGTTTGATGCCCTTGAAACCTCAAATCCCGACTCTTCAAGCTCTTCAGCGTACAGATCGCGGAGACTCTCTTCATCCTCAACAATTAAAAGTTTTGCCATATCATCACCCGGAATTGTTTTTTCAGGGGGCCCCGTTAACTTAATATTGAAAATGTTGCCCATTTGTCATTTCGAAGAAGCGCAAGCGACTGAGAAATCTTCTTTTTAGCTGTTAATTTAGCTATTAATCCGGAATTTCTCTCAGAAATATAAACTGAGCGCAGTCACACGTATTCGAAATGAAAAGCTACTGGTTTATTGATGCCCGCCCATATCATAATAATTCCAAAGGATGCCAATTTCAAAATTAATTGAGCTTTTTTTCATCATCCTTCTGTTTTTGTTCCGCTGCGGGTATGGGAAGTTTTATCAGGAACTCGGCCCCACCTTCGGGTCTGTTAAGCGCTTTGATTTTACCGCTGTGGTCTTTTATGATTTTTTTAACATTTGCAAGGCCCAGGCCCACGCCCGTAATCTTTGTGGTAAAAAACGGCTCAAAAATGATATCGGGGTTATCAGCCGTAATGCCCGTGCCGCTGTCCCTCACAGTTATGGTTACCCAGGAATCATCGAATCCGGTAATTATCTCTATCCTGCCCCTTTCGGGTGTGGCATCGATGGCATTCTGAAACAGGTTCAGAAAAACCTGTTTCATCTGGTTAAAGTCTGACTTAACAGCCGGCAGATTTTCGTCAAGATCCATCCGTATCTTCAGGTTTCTTTCGAACAAAACATTTTTCAGAAGGGTATAGGTGTCCCTGATGATGTGGTTGATGTCATTGAATTCCTGTATGTATTTTGACGGCTTGGTAAAATCCATAACGTTCGAGAGTGTTTTTTCCAGCCGCTCCGATTCCTTCAGAATGATGTCAGCTGATTTGGAAACTTTTTTTGCGTCGATCTCACCCTCCGCGGCATGCTTGAGTATTCTCTTTGCGTAACCACCCATGGTTACAAGTGGATTGCGTATCTCATGCGCTATGTGCGAGGCTATTCGCCCTACGGCTGCCATTTTTTCAGATTCGACTATGGCCTCCTGCCTCTCCTCAAGACGCTTCATCTCCTTCTTAACCTCAACAAGATTCAGATAACTCTCGATCAGAAAGGCTGCCTGGAATGAAAAGACAGAGAGCAGGTCAATGCTCTGGTTTGAAATACCGGTCATGTTATACCTGTTGTCCGCAACAATCAGTCCGATAGACCTGTTCAGTGAAATCAGCGGCATGATTATGAACTCGTCCACCTCCATCAATTTTTTTATTTCATCGTCTACCCTCTGATCGGACTGCGCGTTCCTGACATGTATCCTCTCCATGTCCCTGAAGGCAGCAACGAATATATTCTCTTTTGCAAGGCTGAAGCTGAAGGATTTTACCTTTTCCAGGAGCTTGCCCTTTTTTATATCACCGGGAAACGCTGTCACTGTATCTACATCGGACGAAGAGAGTGAATTCCATATCTCTATGGCCTCCTCGAAAGAATCGGGCCCCACGGCCATCCTTCCGGCAAGCAGATCATCCTCGGCTATAAAAAGCATGGCCCTGTTAAAGCCCAGCCCGGAACCAGAGGTAACGCCTACCAGGATATTGTAAAAAATAGAATCGGTCTCCTTCTCATCGCGCATGGTTTCGGACAGGTGGCTAAGTATAGACGCATGGTAATCCTTGCTGAACCTGTCTGTAATATCATCTATTATTATAACAGCCTGTTCTTCGCCGTTTACTGTCATTCCTGATATTTTAAGGTCCGCGATCATTGACTTTCTGTTTATGGACATCAGGTGGACATTTTTCAGCACCACCGCGTCAGGACTGTGATCCCCCAGGACATGACTGATCCCGATTTTAAGACGGGTGTTGACAAAATAAAAGATACTGTTAAGCCCCTTGCCATTGATATTTTTTGAGTCAATGCCGAACTTTTTGCAGAACGCTTCGTTGGCATAGAGTATCCTGTCCCTGCTGTCTATTACTATGAAGTAGGAATTGATTGAACAGATAATATGGCTGTATATCTCATGGTATTTTTTAAGTTCATCGCTCTGGGAAGAAACAATGGAATCAAACTGTTTACCCACAGTGAGCAGTTCCTTCATTACATTACTGATATCATCAGTCTGTTTAATCTGTGTCTCGTTAAGGACAAACTTGCCCTTCTTGAATTCATCAACAACCTGTCTCAGATTCTTCAGATTGTTCCACAAAAAAAAACCGATCTTGTAATAATAAAAATAGAGCCTTGTCACAAAATAGAATAGCATACCCGCTATGAGCATTATGTATGTTGTTCTGCCCAGATTCTCTGTAATCATCAGAAGACCGATTATATAAACCGCAAGGAGCACATTGGGGATGAATATTTTAATCATCCAGTAGATTATTTTTCGCAGGTTAGCATTATTTCCCCGGAATCTGTTCATCAAATCTCTCTTTAAAAAATGTGCTGTACGCATACTTAAGAACGGTATGCCGTACCTGTATTTTACACCATGAAGCTACGGAATAAACACCCTGTAAAAAAAGCCTAAGGCCCGGTTCATTTACTCTTTCCGGCCCGGGCGTTTACCTGAAAAATAATCCCATTAGCCCGGCATCTGTTAATACAAAATGAGCAACATGGCTGACGAACCATTATATTATTAATACATATAAACAGGCAACACATCAACTTTATATAAATAATACCGCATAAAAAAGAATAAAAGAACAAAAACAGCCTTCCCGGACATAACCATTTGAACCTGAAAAAAGTTAAAAATTAATTTTACTGATTGTGTGTACGACGTTTAATGCTTAAATTGACACCGATATCCCTCAAGATAATAACGGGGAGCAGGGGACTTATGAAGTCGATTAAACAGATTATTAAAAAGACATCAATTAAAAGCAGGATGATCATATCCCTCGCATTGATTCTTGTTGCCGCATTCATTATTACCAACCTGCAGAATTATGCATTCTCACACAGGGCCATAAGGGAAAACCTTATGAACAGCGTTCTGCCCCTGACAAGGGACAATATCTATTCAGAGATGCAGACTAAAATAGTAAGGCCTGTTTTCATCTCCTCTGTTATGGCAAATGATACATTCCTTAAAGACTGGGCCATAAGCGGTGAAAAAAACCGGGAGCTGATAACTAAATACCTCAGGGCCATTAAAAATAAATACGATTTTTTTTCAGCCTTTTTTGTCTCCGATAAGACCGGATACTACTACCATTACAACGGCATACTTAAAAAAATTTCGCCGGCTGACTCCCACGATGTCTGGTATTACAGGTTTAAAAAACTTAACAGGGAATACGAACTCGATGTTGACACAGACCAGGCCGGCGGCAATAAACTTACAATATTCATTAACCACCGGCTCAATGACTACAATGGAAGGCTGATTGGAATTACGGGCGTAGGCCTGAACCTTGAGCGCATAGCTGATATGATCAGATCGTACAACAGCATGTACGGCTGCAATATATACCTTACGGACAGGTCAGGCACAATCCAGGTTCACTCGGACCATACTCTTATTGAAAAAGTAAACATCAGGAACATGCCCGGGCTTTCAGAAGAAGCTGACCGGATACTTTCAGGCCCGGGCGACCCGGAGCTGCATGAATTTGAAAGCGATGGAAGAAAAATACTGCTGACCTCAAGGATAATCCCCGAATTTAACTGGTTCCTTTTTGTAGAAATTGACGAGCAGTCGCGCATGGCCCCCACCATGGGCAACATAAAAAGAAATATTGCCGCGGGAATAATAATATCGTTGCTTGTTCTTGCCATTGCCATTGTTACGGTGAACCATTTTCAGTCAGAGATGAACCTGCTGGCAGTGACCGACGAGCTAACCGGCGCGTATAACAGAAAAGAGTTCCAAAGCCACTTCAGAAAGGCTGCATATAGCTCGCACCGCAACAGAACCCCCTTTTCTATTATTATCTTTGACATAGACAATTTCAAAGGCATTAATGATACGCGCGGGCACAACGAAGGTGACAGGGTACTCAAGGCTGTTTCAAAGCTTGCGTCAAAAAGCAAAAGGCTTACTGACATGCTTGTACGGTGGGGCGGCGACGAGTTTTTACTGCTCACATCGGGCGGCATTAACGAATCGGCCATGGCCGCCGAGAGGCTCAGAAAACTTGTTGAAGAGTATGATTTTAACGAAACGGATGAGGTTACCGGCACAGAGAGCAGGGAAATATTCCAGGTTACAATAAGCTGTGGCGTTACTGAATACACCCGGGGTGACTCGGTTGATTCCGCTGTTTCACGCGCAGACACAGCTCTCTACAGGTCCAAGTTAAATGGCAAAAACAGGGTTGAATGCGAACAGGCCGAAGTCGAAAAACCCCGCAAAAAAACGTCACGGAGAAAAAAATGAAAATAGTCGCGGCAACAGCCAACACTGACAAGATAAAAGAGATAAAAGAAAAACTTTTATCGATACCCGATCTTGAAATTGTCCCTGTTTCAGAAATTACGGACGTACCTGAAATACCCGAGGACGCAGAAAGCTTTGAGGGGAATGCGCTTATAAAGGCCAGGACCATCTGCTCTATCACCGGCATGCCGTCCATGGCTGATGACTCGGGCCTTGTGGTTGACGCACTTAACGGTGAACCGGGAGTCTATTCAGCGCGCTATGGCGGCCCGGGCCTTGATGATAAGGGAAGGTACATGCTGCTGCTTGAAAAGATGGCGGATATACCTGACGGATCAAGGCAGGCAAGGTTCGTGTGCGTTATTGCACTTGTACTTCCTGACGGGAGGGAGTTTACCACAACGGGCAGATGCGAAGGTTCAATTACAAGATCACCATCAGGAGATTCAGGTTTCGGGTACGATCCGGTTTTTTATATAGAGGAGAGGGGAAAGACAATGGCGCAACTTTCAATGTCTGAAAAAAACAGTCTCAGCCACAGGGGCAAAGCTCTTGAAAAAGCCGCAGCAATCCTTAAAGATCTGGCGTTGTAGCAGATGAGACGGGACACGTCATCAAAGATAATTTCCGCGCTTGAAGCTCTTTACGGAGATGCCCCTCCTGACCTTGTGTTCAGGAACAACTATGAACTTACGGTGGCAGTTGTGCTTTCAGCCCAGACCTCGGACCGCCAGGTTAACGGGGTTACCGGAAAACTGTTCAGCACCTACCCTGATTTCGCGTCACTCGCCTGTGCACGGCGGTCCGATGTTGAAAAAATAATAAAGAGTACGGGATTCTACAGGGTCAAGGCATCGAACATTATAGCGCTCGCGGCAACAGTCATGGAAAGATTTGAAGGTCTCCTGCCGCAGAAAGTTGATGAACTTATGGAACTTCCCGGTGTAGGGAAAAAATCGGCAAATGTTATAATCTCTGTGGGTTACGGCAAGCCTGCGCTTGCCGTTGACACACATGTTTCAAGGATTGCCAAAAGGCTGGGCTACACTGAAAGTTCAAATCCACTGAAGGTAGAACATGATCTATGCGCGGTCATAAGTCCAGGTGACTGGAAAAAGACCCATCTGCTCTTTATACGGCACGGGAGGTCCACATGCACCGCAAGAAATCCCCGCTGCACCGCATGCACTGTATCACGGTGGTGCAGGCACTTCAACGCTTCTGCCTGACGCGGTTATCCCTGTATCTTATAAATGAATCCACGACTTCCAGGTCGTATATCTCCCTGCCCGATTCTGCAGCCGGGTCTGTGTCAGTGATTTTATTTAAAGCCGCGTAGGCGTGCCTGCCGATGTTCCTGTCCACGCTGGTCAGGAACCTTATAAGAAAAGTTATCGAATCCGGGTCATCGGCATATGCCAGGCAGTTTATAATCCATATCTTCATGGAAGCGTTCCCCTTATTAAACATCCGGATGAACTCACCACTGTGCATTTCAAAATATCCGGCAAAATATTTTTTAAAATTCTCCGAAGCTGAAAACCCGTTCTGCTCCTCAATGCTTTTTTTTACGGCATAACCGGCAAGCATGGTAAAATCGAGCCGCATATCCCTGCTGTGAAGGTAACCGAATATTTCGTCCGCTGTTTTAATCTTTTGATTCTCCAGGATACCTTCCCACTTCAGCTGATCATAGCCTATTGCATAATCGTACCTTGCTGCGTATGAAACAAGATCCGAAATATCTTCAGAATCTCCGCTTATGCCGGCCTGATGTTCAAGCAGGGGCAGACCTGAAATAAACCCGGCCTTTATGAGCATCCTGAGGGCCCTTGCCCCTGTCTGGCTGTTTTCGTCGGTGTAAAGATAGGTAGCGTAAAAAATCGCTGCCACAGACATAAAAAGAATAAAGCCCCCGGCAAGGGAGAGCAATACCAGTTTTACGATCCTGTAGCTGCGGCGGGCAAAATCATGCGAGAGCACAAAAATGAATACAACGTACTTGACCAGTTTTACTGCTCCAATGCCCCGGCCCGGAGGAACAATATCGTATATAAAACGGTCACCCAGGTAAAAAATTACAGAGCTCAGTATAAACACTGGAATGGCTATACCCGGCCTGCGGTTCTGGCGCAGAACAAAAAAAAGTATAAGGGAATAAAAAAGCATGTTCGACAATCTTCCATCGAGCACCTTTATGAGAGGGCCCGACACGGAAAAGGAACCTCTACCCGAGTTGATAACAAGAAAAATCACGTTCAGTAAAAATGCAAAAACAAAGGGGAAGAGCCTCATGTCAAAAAAAAGTTTGATTCTTGCGAACCTGCCGTACCTGAGCCTGTAATCGCCGATCAGATCATCATAATTAAGTCGCGAGAAAATAAATACGCAGTAAAACGAGAGGACAAAGAGATAGGAACGGGTTATTGCCGCGACTCCGCCCCAGTCATATTTAAGATTAAAAAGAATATTCACGCCGAAAAGAAAAATCAGCAGAATCAGAAAATGATAAATTTTACCGAGCTGCTGCTTTATTATATCCATCTTTACACCCTCCGGCATTTTTAATCTCTGACGCGCCATAATTCAATAAAAAAACTTTATTGTTGAACAATAAACAGCCCCATGTTATAAAAAGCCATGAAATTTGAAGAAAGGGATTTTGCCTTAAACTACCAGAAACAGCAGCGCGAGGCCGGGTATCCGGGCAGCCTTCTCCCTTTTGTGATGCAGCGGATAAGCAGAGGTTCATCTGTCATTGACGCGGGCGCAGGTTCAGGATTTTTTGCAATGCCCATGTCAAAGGCAGGGTACAGGGTAACAGCGGTTGAGCCCTCTGTAGAGATGGCCGGCATAATGAAAACGATCCATTCCGAAGGCGGAAAAGGGAGCCTGACCATTGATATTTCAACCTGGGAGGACTGGAACGGCCCGGTCCATGACGCATCTATCTGCATCCACTCATTCTACCCCATGATTGATAAAAAACTTGCCGTCGAAAAGATGCTGCGGTTTTCACCTTACAGGATAATAATTATCCGGAATTCACCGGGAATGAAATCAATAACCGGAAAGGTCCGCGAGGAACTTGGCCTGGGAGGAACGGGAGACCACAACGGACTGCTCGTGTCGATCCTGAATGAGCTGAATGTTGAATTCAACATCACCGGAATTACTGAACAGCGTGATACTGTCATCGTGAACCCTGATGATGAAGCCGATGCAATAATCGTAAGGACAGGCCTTGACCCCGCAATGAAAAGCGAAATAACAGAGATAATCCGTAAAAATTCGACATACAAAGCCGGAAAATATATCTTTAATTCGGTTTTCTGCGATAACGCTTATATCTTCTGATTCATAACGCCCCGGGGGAAGATTAATATTTGTTGACGATTGATCCATATTGTGTAATTATATAAGTGAACCTCTATAAATTATAAACCGGATGCCCCCTGGGGGCACAACTGCAGTTAAGAGCAGAATTTTTCATGTTTGCATTCCGGAAAATACCGATTTACAGAGGTGCCCGTAAAAAATATAACGAGGTATTTATGAGCCGGAATGAACCGATCAACAGGAATGAACTTGCCGAAAGACTTGATAATGACTTTGAACTCTTCAAGGAGCTGGCCGAACTTTTTTTTGATGATTCAGCATCTCTTACAGGCAGGATAAAAGAGGCGATCGACGCCGGCGACATGGAGGGGCTCAGAAAAAACGCACACACACTTAAGGGTGCTGTTTCAAATTTTTCTGCAGACGGAGCCTATGACGCAGCCTTTGAACTTGAAACCGCTGGAAGAAACAAAAATACCGGGGGACTGGCTGAAAAACTCTCCACTCTTAAAACTGAGATCGAGACTGTTATACTCGACATGAAATCAATGATAGAAAAAGGTTCATTCTGAAAATGACCGAATCCCTGGAGCTTTTGCGCGGGATGGATGCTGCAGCCCGGGAGATTTCACTTGAAGCGGGCGCCATCCTGATGAATGGATTCAGGTCAGAGTCCACAACCATTGGCTACAAAAGCAGGACCGATATGGTTACGAGCATGGATGGTGAATCCGAAAGGTTCATCTGCTCAGAGATATGGAAACGCTTTCCAGGCCATGACATAGTTGCCGAAGAGGGCAGCGGCAGGGACCGGGACGGTGAATACCTCTGGTACGTTGATCCGCTCGACGCGACAAATAACTTCGCGCACGGAATACCTTTCTTCTGCGTATCAATAGCCGTAATGTCAAAAAGCTCCGGCAGGATTGTCTGCGGCGCGGTGTATGACCCCTGCCACGATGAACTCTTCAGCGCATGCAGAGGGTCCGGCGCTCTCCTTAACGGCAAAGCCATACATGTATCGGACACCGCGGATCACGGCAGGGCTCTATTCTCGACAGGTTTCCCCTACGATAAGGAAAACATGGAACACAACAACCTGGAACAACTGGCGCGCATTCTGCCGCAGATTCAATGCGTGCGCAGACTCGGCTCGGCGGCACTTGACCTGTGCTATACTGCATGCGGCCGCATAGACGGCTACTGGGAGCCGATGCTGAAGCCCTGGGACACTGCTGCCGGGAGCCTTATACTTACAGAGGCGGGCGGGACGGTCACACGCTATGACGGCAGCCCCTTTGACCCGGAATACCCCGAGATAGCGGCAACCAACGGCAGGCTGCACGGTTATCTTGTGGAGAGACTGACGGAGAGCAGAGACCGGAAGTAAAAGCCACGGCACCCCGGATGTTACGGGGGACAGGCGGCCTGTTAAGTAAACTCATTACTTTCCATACATTAAAAAACAAAGAGAACATAAATGGAAATCGAAGTCAAACCGCAGTTCATGACCGTAACCGAACTGAACCGCCTTGTCAGGGAGGAGATCGAAAACAACCCGTACCTTACGAACATCTGGGTTAAGGGTGAAATCTTCAACCTGACATACCACTCTTCAGGGCACATATACTTTACGCTCAAGGATGAAGGTGCCGCCGTATCCGCAGTCTTCTTCCGCAACTACAACAAAAACATGAAGTTCCGTCTTGAGGAGGGGATGAGTGTGCTTGTCCTGGGCGGACTCACCGTATTTGAAAAACGGGGAAGCTACCAGCTGAATGCAATGAGCGTGCGGCCCGAGGGCGCGGGTGAACTGCAGAAGCGCATAGAACAGCTGAGAAAAAAACTGATGGACGAAGGGATATTTGACCCGGCTCACAAGCGCCCCCTTCCGTTTTTACCGAAAAGACTGGGTGTGGTTACATCGCCCACGGGCGCCGCTCTGCACGACATCATCAAGGTCGCGCTTCGCAGGTTCCCCAATATAGAGATAGTCGTTGCCCCGGCAAAGGTTCAGGGTGACGACGCCCCGGGTTCAATAGCGCGCGCGATAAGGGAACTGGGCAGGCCGCAGTGGGGAGTCGACGTGATTATAGCAGGAAGGGGCGGAGGTTCATTTGAGGACCTTATGCCGTTTAATGAAGAGGTGGTGGTACGGGCCTGCTACAATTCGACCGTGCCGATTATTTCTGCAGTGGGACACCAGGTTGACCACCCGCTCTGTGACGACGCCTCAGACGCATTCGCGCCCACCCCGTCGGCAGCAGCCGAACTTGCGGTGCCGGTGCGCACTGACCTGGAGGATGAAATCAAGTACCTTGTTAACAGGATGAATATGGCACTTTCATCTGGTGTGGAAAAGCTCGCCGCCAGGCTTGCCGGTACTGCGTCAAGAAAAGTCTTCCGCGATCCTTATGAAATAATAAACATGAGAGAGATGCTGCTCTCCGATACTGAATCCCGGATGGCCATGCACATGCAGGGAGTGATAACCTCAAGAAAAGAGAGACTCCTGCACATTCCCGATATAACCATGCTTGAAAAAAGAATACTGATGGAAAAACGTCATCTCTTCAGCATGCAGCTCCAGGCAATCGAAAAACTATCCCCCATGAACATTATGGCCAGGGGGTACGCGGTCGTAACAGGGGCCGGTAAAAAAATAATAAAAAGTGTGGAAAAAATTAAAGCGGGTGATAAGGTTGAGATACGATTCTATGACGGACTGGCGTCTGCCGAAATAACCTCTGCCGCGAAGGAGAAATAATTGGAGAAGGTAAAAAAATCCGCCCCTAAACCGGCCTTTGAAGAGGCACTTGCCGAGCTCGAGGAGATTGCCTCCAGACTCGAAAGCGGTGAACTGGGACTTGACGATTCAATAAAGCAGTTTGAAAAGGGGATACAGCTTGCCGCCTTCTGTCATAAAAAACTGGAAGAGGCTGAGCGCAAGATCGAGATACTCCAGAAAGGGGGCAGTGACGTTGTTGCACGGCAGGTCGCGGTCAAGAGCGACACCGGCGAGATTGAAGATGACGAGGATATGCAGGGTTCACTTATATGAAAATAACTATGGCGCTTATAATCGCGTTAGCCCTGACCGCAGGGGGATGTTCAAAGAGCAAAAGTGTGGATTTCTGCGAAGGTGTTGACACCGAAGGCAGGGGCGTTTCATGCGGAAAGGAATTCACAACCGGTGACCTTACGGGTGTACTTACCGCGGACCAGCCGTTCGAAACTGAAAACATTATCGTGAAGATTATGCGTGAAGAGAACGGCAAAATGAAGCCCGAAAAAAACATCACAGTCGCCGTGGACCGTGAAAAGAAGATGGCCAGCTTTGACCTCTCCTTTTACAATCCGGGGAAATATAGCGTTGAGGCGTACAAAGAGAGCGAAAAAATCGGCGAGGGTGAACTCACCGTAACCGATACCTACTGATCGGGACCTGCAGACTTAAGCGCCTTCAGCCTCTTCTCCTCGATATACACGGCGATAATTATCATGAACGCGCCGACAACTATAACCGAGTCCGCGATGTTGAACGTCGGCCACCTGTAGATGCCGTCAACCCCCACAGAGATAAAATCCACAACACCGGGCCTGCCTGGTATAAGCCTGTCAATAATATTCCCTATCGCGCCGCCTATAATAAGCGCCATGGCAATTCTGAAAAGCAGGCTCATGTTCTTCTCGTAAAAATAGTACCCGGTCATAAGGGCCAGCACGATTATTGAAACAACCAGAAAGAACATCTTGTGCCCCTGCATTATTCCAAACACGCCACCCTCGTTAAAGGTCAGGTCCAGCCGAAAGAATCCTCCCAGAAAATCGACGCGACGGAACAGGCCAAGCCGGTCAAGCGCCAGTTCCTTTGTAAACAGATCAGCAATAAGAGCTACAATCACAACTATCAATGGTGCAATATGTTTTTTCATCCAAATCTTTCCTGTTATTTTTATTTATATAAATCAATCTGTCATTTCAATCTTTTCATTAACTATGGCACTGCCCGATTGAATCAGAACACCCGATGTAATTCCCGCGCAGGCGGGAATCTATTCAATTTAACGAAAGTGTATTCCGTCTGTGCTGCCACGCTGGCAGCCTGCAGGCATAAAACATGATGTTTCAATAATGCCTGCCTTCGCTGCCGCTACGGCCGGAATGTCCTGTTCTTCTATTCGTTAATTGCTACAATACATTACCCTTCTAAAGACTCTTGACAACGTTCGTGCACCGCGCGCAGATTTCAGGATGTTCCGGGTCGCTGCCCAGGCTTTCATAAAAGTTCCAGCACCTGATGCACTTTTTACCTGAACTTTTTAATGAGGCGACTGACGAGCAGTCGTACTGAACAAGTCCCGCGTCGCTGCCCGAAAGTTCAACCTTAGCCACCTGCAGGAACCTTCTGAGCTCCTCGCCCATCTCTGACATCAGTGCCCTTGCTGACTCATCCTTAACATATATCTTAACCTCGGCCTCAAGCGAGGTTTTAATAAGCTTCTCACGCCGCAGTTCTTCAAGGGACTTGAGCACATCCTTCTTTATTTCCACTATGGCGTTTATTCTGTCATGCACCGCGAGGTTGTTGAACTTCGGGTCGAGCCTGTAGTACTCCTCGATATGAACCGAACCCTGGTGGCCGTTGAATTCCCATATCTCTTCTGCAGTGAACGAAAGTACGGGCGCGATCAGCCTTACCATGCAGTTGTATATCTCGCGAAGTACGGTAAGGTTGCCCCTGCGTATCTTCGCGTTCTTTGCCTCGACGTAGAGTATGTCCTTTGACACGTCAAAGTAAATTGACGAAAGTTCAACAGCGCAGAAATTGAGAATCCTTCTGTAAACCAGGTGGAACTCATAGTTTGAGTAATGCTTAATCACGTTCTCTGAAAGCTGGTTGAGTTTATGAAGCACCCACTTGTCTATATCTGTAAGTTCATCGTAAGCAACAGCATCCTTCGCGTCGAAATCGGCTATGTTCCCTATGATGTACTTGAGCGTGTTCCTGATCCTCTTGTACGACTCGGCAACCTGCTGCATCATGTTCATGCCTATGCGCACGTCGTTCCTGTAATCCTCTGACGATACCCAGAGACGCAATATGTCTGCGCCAAACTGCCCGATTATCTTTTCAGGGGGAATCACATTCCCCAGGGACTTGCTCATTGCCTTGCCGTTTTCATCGAGCATAAAGCCGTGAGTGAGCACCGTGTTGAACGGCGCGCGTCCGCGGAGTGCAATGGCAGGCCAGAGTGAGGACTGGAACCATCCCCTGTGCTGGTCGCTGCCCTCAAGGTAAATGTCCGCGGGCCAGCTAAGGTCTTCCCACTGGTCAAGCACCGCGAAGTGTGACACGCCCGAATCGAACCAGACGTCGAGTATATCAAATTCCTTTATAAGTTCAGTGCAGCCGCATGTACACTTTGTTCCTGCGGGTATAAGTTCTTTTATATCCTTTGTGTACCAGGCGTCTATACCCTCTTTGCGCGATATGCCGGCGAACATCTTTACAGATTCAGCGGTCATTAAATTTTTGCCGCAGTCAGCGCACCTGAACGACGGGATAGGCACGCCCCATGACCTCTGGCGCGACAGGCACCAGTCGGGCCTGGTCTCGACCATGCCCCTGAAGCGGGTCTCGCCCCATGAGGGGACCCATTCAGTATGGTCAACGGACTCAAGCCCTTTCTTTCGTAAATCCTTGTGGTCCATACCGAAGAACCACTGTTCGGTCGCCCTGTATATAAGGGGCTTTTTGCAGCGCCAGCAGTGCGGGTACGAGTGTTCAATCGTTCCGCTGTGCACCAGCGCATTTTTCTCTTCGAGCAGCTTGACCACCTCGGGGTTTGCCTTGAACACGTGCATCCCCTTCATTTCAGGGAAGTCAGATGTGAATTTACCCTCGTCATCGACCGGGCAGAATATCTCAAGGTTGTTTGCAAGGCCGACAATATAGTCATCGTGTCCGTGACCCGGAGCTGTGTGTACAATGCCGGTACCCTGTTCGAGCGTAACGTGCGTGCCGAACACCACTTTTGATTCGCGGTCTATAAAGGGGTGCATCACTTTAAGCGCTTTAATATTTTCAAAGGTGAGCGATGTTTCGCCCGCCTGTTTCATTCCTGTAATTGACTCGAACTGTTCAAGGAGCCCCTTTGCCATGATAAAATTTTCACCGTTGAAACTGTATGACAGGTACTCAAACTCAGGGTGAAAGCTGACAGCAAGGTTCGCCGGCAGCGTCCATGGAGTTGTTGTCCATATTACAACATAAGTCCTTTCCTTATCGCCGCCGAAGCTTACGGATGAAGGGTCAACCTTGAATTTAACAAATACGGAATGTGATATGTGGTTGTCGTACTCCACCTCTGCCTCGGCAAGGGCAGTGACACATGTGGGGCACCAGTAGATGGGCTTCTTGTTCTTGTAGATATATCCCTCATTAAGCAGGTCGCCAAAGACCTCGACAATGCGTGTTTCGTATTCCGGGGACATTGTTTTGTAAGGGTTCTCATAGTCTGCGAATACACCCAGCCTCCTGAACTCCTCCATCTGTATCTTAACAAAGCTCCAGGCGTATTCCCTGCACTTCTTTCTTATATCAACTCGGGGCATCTCCTTTGCCTTGTCGCCAAGTTCGCGCGTAACGTTAAGCTCGATCGGCAGTCCGTGGCAGTCCCAGCCTGGAACAAATGGCGACCTCTGGCCCATCATGGTGTGGTGCTTTACAATAATATCCTTGAGGATCTTGTTCAGCGCGTGACCCAGGTGCAGGTGGCCGTTGGCGTAGGGTGGACCGTCGTGGAGTATATATGTCTTTGCACCCTTTCTTGATTCCTGTATGCGGCTGTATATCTTTTCATCCTGCCATTTTTTCGCGATGCCCGGCTCCTTCTGCGGGAGGTTTGCCCTCATGGGGAAATCGGTAGCGGGAAGGTTGACTGTCTTTGAATAATCCATACTGTCCTCGTTGTGTAATACTGAAGTTGCGATATTAAGGCCTGTTTAGAAAATCCCGGAATCATCATTGTCATTCCGGTTTTGCGCTTTAACAGCATGCAAATACCGGAATCTCTGGTTTCATCAGGATACCGGCATTACGTTTCACTTCAGCCGGTATGACATTATAATTTCCAGTAGCCCTGAAACCCGTTTTTTACGGATTTTTAAGTAAATATTAAGGCTTTCCCGGTGACCCATTTTGTCAATATTTTTTTAAGAGGCTGCCAGCGAAGGCACGATGAGCGCCGGGAGACTTTGACCGGCTCTGAGCTGTTAATTCTTAAGGGAACAGACCTGCCTGGCAATTTTACTGCACCGGCAAACCCGGAAGCTTACCCCGCAGGTGGAAGTTTGCACCTCCGGGGTGGAAGTTTGCACCTCCGGGGTGGAAGTTTGCACCTCCGGGGTGGAAGTTTGAACCTCCGGGGTGGAAGTTTGAACCTCCGGGGTGGAAGTTTGAACCAGTCATGAAAAGAATCAAGCTTTACGGAGAGGATGATTCAGCAGTTCTATTTAAACCGGAAAAAACATTTTACTTTTTAAATCCACAGGCATATAATGAATCAGTTATTCTAATCAGGCACATTTGCGCGGAAAATCCCCGCAATAAACAAAAATTAAGCGAAGGAGCGTTTTATGTCAGTGAACAGCCTTAGAATCATTGTCGGTGTTTTTCTTCTGCTGCTTGGTATTGCAGGCATATCACCAAAGATCGAGGAGAGCATATTTTCATTAAACAACAAAAACCTTGTGCTGGAATCGGTGTTCGGGATTGTTGAAATAATCTGCAGCCTTGTTATACTCATGGGGCTCTTTATCAAAACGCGCAAAAAAACTGTATATACTGCCGGTATTGTTGTCTTCTGGTTTTACGTCGCAAGGATTGTGCTGTCGGAATTTATCTGGTCAACGCCTGCACATTCATCTGTCTCTGCGTTTATTTCATGGGCGCTGCTCTTCAGTGCAGAAATAATTATTGCATCTACTCTCTGGATACTGGCCAAAGCCTATAAGTCGTGATGTGAAGTTTCATTAACCCGGATCAGCGCACAGGCCTGGCAAGGTATGTTTTCCACACATCAAGCACAGGCCGTGCATCACCATCCTCGTCATACAAGCCGGTGTCGCGCCAGGCCTTGTTGATGTCCTCGGGCGCACCCAGCGTTGTTGCCCAGAGGACGTCGTAGTCCCGCACAAGGAAGTTCACAACAAACACAAGGTTAAGATCCTCTGACTCATTGAGCAGCAGGTTGAAGTACTCCACCTGCTTTTCAGGTGTGCCTGCGAAGGTGATGTCCGGGTCATAGGCTGTCATGATCAGCACTTCAGCCGGGAAGCTTGTCTCTGTGATGCATGCGGGCTTATGGCCTGTGTTCAGGCTAAAGATTTTGTCGAACATGTCTGCAGGTATTGAAGCACCGGGAATTTCGGCAAAGAACGGGTGTATTGAAATGGCGAAGTAATCGGTGTAGTCCATTATATCGCCAAGCGCTGCCATCTGGCCCGCGTGGTCGCACTCGCTGTAGTCGTCAACAAGGTCACCGCCTGTGAGGGTCACGAACAGAGGGAGGTCCGGGTATCGTTCTTTCAGCGCATTATATGTTGCCACGTGAAGTTCAACATAAGCGCTCCATTCAGATTCGTTCTGGTGACGAAGCAGGTTAACCTCGACACCAAAAGCAAAATAGTCAGGGTCAAAGTATTCTATTATGCTTATGCAGTAGTTAAGGTAGGCTGTCTTTACGTTTGCATTATTAAAGGCCAGTCCGTCCCAGTCAGTTCCGGTAAGCGGCTGGTTATCACCTGTGGTATTCCAGATAGGCGCAAGGTCGTTGCGCATACCGTTTAGGGGAGTGACTGCAACATAAACTTTATGACCTGCAGGTGTATGGGTTTTGCGGAAGTACCAGTCCCCCTGAACTTTATCAGGGTATGTGGTGTGATCAGTACCTGCCAGAGCCTCATCCCAGGGTATGCCATTATCAAAGTGGTGTGCAATAAGGTCAGCGTCTGTTTCGATTTTATCGTACACGTAGTATACATTTTCAATTTCCAGAATGTCAAAGGGGAACGGGGTGAGTCCAAGGTAGTAAGGCCTTGATGCTGCGCCGCCGTTATTTTCGGGAGTGCAGGATAAGGAGAGGAATAATGCTGCAGTAAGAACTTTCAGCGTTGTACATAATTGCCGCAACATCACTGCCTCTCGTATGCCCCTATGTCTATTGTCCCGCCTGCAATACGCGGATTGCCTGCAAGGTCTGTTGTCGGCATGGTGAATCCGGGGATCTCATCGCTCAAGGGGATCCTTCCCGCACCTATGCAGCTGGACCCGGAAACTAACCTGAAATCTTCGCTGCCTAAAGTTGTTGATACAAAGGGGGATGAGGTCAGTGACTGCGGATCAATCGGATCACCAGCAGTGTATTCACCATCATCTGCAGCATTATTATATAAGACAGCAGTAGTAGTACCTCCATAAACATAGTAAGATCCTGCGTTTAACCAGAATATAGAATTGTACAGATACAAAGTGGTCTCACCTAAATTATATATTGCACCGGTTAGTGTTGATGCCGTATTATTATAAAAAGTTGAGTTTACAATAACATTTGGTGAATTTAAATCATCCTTCCCTTGTATATAGATTGCACCTGCTATTGCCGGTGACGTATTCGAATTAAAGATTGAATTCACTACGGTTAATTTTGATTCGTTGGAGACTATACATCCTCCATTTTGAATCGTACTCGAATTGCTTTCAAATAATGAGTTGGTTATTTCAAGGTTATTATTGCTATAGCTGTAAATAGCCCCACCGCCGCCTCCAGTAAAACCTCCTTCTCCGGAAATATTGTTTTTAAAAATACAGTCAGTAATTTTTACAGTACTGCCTGTGCTGTATATTGCGCCTCCTTTACGATTCAATTTGGATTTATTGCCGCTAAACACGGTATCAGCAATTTCAACCTGGCTGTCGGTTGTACAGAAAAGAGCTCCTCCGTCCGAATCTTCTGTGTAATTTTTATTAAAACTCGTATTGGTTATTTCAATCTGGCTGGAAACGCAATAAATACCGCCTCCATCAATACTAGAATTGCTATATGTATAGTTTTCATTGAATACGCAGTCTGTTATTATTATATGAGATAAGTTGCTGCGAATAGCACCGCCACCTGTTGCACCGGATCCACCGGCGTAAACTCTATTTTTTTTAAAAACACAGTTTAAAATTTCCAGTTTTACAATATTATAACAGTTTAATGCTCCGCCACCATAGCTTGTATTTGTATTTGTATCAAACTCGCAGTTTCTTAAAATATACGAGTAATTTTGCGCCAGACCCAGTGCTTCATAGCTGCGGCTTCCAGTGAATTTGAAGCCGTCCATAACAATGCCATCCGCGTTTAATACAATATGGCCTGTGCCCTGTATCACAGTCTTATTATTAAGGTCTCTTTCATCCATTTCACTTTCAGTGCTGTCAAATCCTCCGTAGAGATAAACTTTTTTGTCTATATTTGTAGTGGTATCAATCGTAAATATACCCGCAACCCAGATTTCTGCACCTGCATCTGCAGCGTTAACTGCTTCCTGTATTGTTTTATACGCATTGGCCCACCCGCGTCCGTCACCTGTACCTGTCGCGTCGCTTTTAACACATATAGGCACACTGTTCCCCAGGTTATCTATAAGGTCATTCACCCCGTTTGAACACGAGAGCGTCATTAAGACCATAATTAACATTGTTATCGTTTTTTTCATATACTCACCTTCAGAAATTCATACCCGCGCCAAAAGATACTGTCATGAAACCTAAATTTTCATCCTCTTCAAAAAACATACTGTACCCTATACCAAGGTTAAGCGAAATATTTTCAGACACGCCGTACCTTAAACTGATGCCGACGCCTGCGGCAGGGTCAAAAACCAGTTCGTTCCTGTTAGTATCCTCTGAGGCAGGGATATCAAAGTAGTTGTAATCGTAATAAACAGCCATGACCCCTGCTGAAGCGTATGGAATAACAGCAAGTTCACTGAAGGGGTAAAACGCGTATCCCGCATTGAACATAAGCGGCACCAGCATCATAAAATCCAGGCTGCTCTCGGGCGTGTTAAAGTCATCTTCAGCCATAAGGTAATACACAGAGAGTTCGGGCGCCAGTTCAAGCCTGGACAGAATGTAATTTGAAACTTCCAGTTTAAAGGTTACGCCGAATCCAAAAGAGAATATATCTTTAAGTTTGCCCGTTGTTAAAAGAAACGCGGGGTTTGCGCTCACGATCATTTCAGGAATATAGGGGTCGTAAACTTTTACTATACCCGATTCCGCCTTCAGTTCGTCAAATGCAGTAATGTAAATATCACCGATCTCTTCACTGCGCGGAACAGTGAAGCTTCTCTTTTTTGTCTCTGAAATTAATTCCATCTTTCCGCTCTTCCTGCGGTAGATCCTGTAACCTGAAACTTTGCCGTCGGGATCTGATGCTTCATTCCACTCGAAAGTGTACCCGCCCTTTGAAAGCTTCTCAACCCTGGTGATCAGAAATTTTTCAGGGGGACGGTTTAATGTTAATACACTCAGCTCATTACTCGGCCCGGACTCGTACCCGTCAGCATCAACGCTCTTTACTAAAAAGTAATATGTTGTGTTGCTCTTAAGATCCTTCACCGTTGCCGACTTGCCGCCGCTGCTCTGAGCAAGCACATAACCCGTACCCTTCTTCT
Organism: Spirochaetota bacterium; assembly: GCA_012730035.1. Taxonomy (GTDB): domain Bacteria; phylum Spirochaetota; class UBA4802; order UBA4802; family UBA5550; genus JAAYBQ01. The sequence continues at coordinate 8,481 of JAAYBQ010000103.1, read as the reverse complement.
GCGACATGTATATGTTGTATTTTTTTACAGCGTCGTAGGGCGGCAGCCAGGCCAGCTCAACGCTTGTGGTTCCGGGCTCGCCCTTAAGTCCCGAGGGATTCTTCTCGGCCATGAAGAGAACCTCTTCGCGCTTAACCGTGAACTCTTCAGGCTTGTACAGTTCCTTCCGGAATGTGTAGGTTGTTCGGTCCTCGTCAACCAGGTAGGCGGCAAAGCCCTGTCCGTCACGCTTCTGTATGTAGACCCTGCTCATTTTGAACTCGGTGTAGAGTACGCGCATTATCTGCGAGCGGTAAACCTTTTTAGTCTGCTTCTCTTTTGTGTAGATTGTAATGGAATCCGCCGCGTCCCCTGTGATGGTACCTTCAATGATAGTGCCGTCCTTAAGAAAGACGAATTCGGCATAGAGGGGGGTGTTAATCAGGGCGCATAGAAACCCTGCGGCAAGTATTATTTTGAATATATCTTTATGCACGTGTCTACCCTTTCAAGATTTTAAAATTTATAGATTAATGCACCGGCGTGGTTAAGAATAAAACAGGCTTTTTTTATTGACCGCAGGGCTCCCGTGCGCCACCCTTAAAAGAGGAGGAACAGATGCATTCAGGTATTGTAATTGCAACCATGCTCGAGGCAGAACCCTTTATTGAAGGCCTGTCGATGGAACTTACCGCGCGCGAACCCTTCCCCGTTTACACAGCCGGTGACATTGCACTTGTGGTTTCCGGCATAGGCAAGGTGAACGCGGCCCTGGCAGCGGCACATCTTATCCGTGAAAAAAGTATTCCGCTGCTGCATAATGCGGGCGCTGCAGGGGCGCTGCGCGAAGGGATCAACGCCGGTTCAATCTACCACATAAACGAGATTATTGACTGGGACAGGCCCAGGCTTATGAAGGGTCAAATCCGTAAAATTACTCCTGCCATGCTTGAAGGCTTCAGCATGGCATCGCTTGCCACGCTCGACAGGCCTGTCATTTCACGCGGCGAAAGGGAAACAGTGGGCCGTGCCGCTGAGCTTGTGGACATGGAGGGTGCCGGATTTATACAGGCATGCCGCACGCACAAAGTTAAGGGCTGCCTCTGGAAGATTGTGAGCGACACCGCGGAGCATCAGAAGGGGAGCGAGATTATCGCGAACATGAAGCTGATGGTCGGCAGCCTCTTTCAGTTCATGGAGCAGAGGGTGCTGAAGATACGTTGAAAACCTTATGTTAATATGACATAAAGCTTTCCCCTTTTTCCTCCATATACAGAAGTAAATTCAATAAAAGAAATTGACACGGGGAGAGATAACTGCATGTTTAATTGCATATATTATTATTCACAGGATTTGCAGGGTCAATGCGGATTACGGGGCGCCCTTAACCAGGCCCCGCAAAAGCCTTTTCGCGAACAGACCCGTACATTATAATTTTCAGCATAGGAGTATCCCATGAAAAAGATCTTGGCATTCATAAACAGAAAACACCTTGCACTTCCGGTTGCTGCGCTGCTTTTTTTCGCATGCCAGGTTGAAGTGCCGGTACAGGAACTTACGGACGCAAGGGCCGCAATCCAGTCCGCAAAAGATGTTAACGCAGACAGGCACAGCCCCGATGAGTTCGGCAAGGCTGAAGCCCTTGTGCGGCAGGCTCACGATGAAATAATCAAAGAGGAGGCTGATGCCGCAAAGAAATCGGCACTCGACGCGATCGATGCTGCAAAACTTGCCGAAAACAGATCGCTTCCTTTCTTTGCCGGCGAAAAAATCTCTGCCGCTGAAGAAAAGTACAGCGAGGCTGAAAAACTTTATGCCGAAAAATTTTCACCTGCAAAACTGAAAAGTTCAGGGGAATTAATCTCAGAGGCCAAAACCGCTCTTGATGCGGGGGAATACCGCAGGGCTGCGTCACTGGCAGACGAGGCCACTGCCATTGCAGGTGCAGCCTGTGATGATTCGCTCGGCAATTCCTACACCCTTGACAGGGAACTCTCATCAGCGGGTGAAAAACACCTGGCACTTAAAAACGATAAGATGGCCGGTGCCGCATCTGATGATCTAAGGGCGGCAGCATCGGCACTGACCATGGCAAAGGACGCCAGGGACTCGCGCGATTTCCGCACGGCATATTCCGAACTTGACAAGGCAAAGGCAGCTCTTGGCAAAGCAGAGAGCGCGATCAAAAAACAAAAACTCGCAGCGGAGATCGCAACTCTGCGTTCACAGCTTGACACCATTAAAAAAGATAAAAACAGCGCATCAGTGGCGACCGACCATGACAATGCCATGCTCGAACTTAAAGGGGCCGAAACCGCGCTTGGCCAGAATAACATCAACAGCGCTGAAACGCGAATAAGGAACGCGAAGGACCTTATAGCCCGGACAGAGGGCAAGCTTAAAAAGGGTGCCGCAGACGAAGCCATCGCGAACGCCGAAAAGATGCTCGCTGCCGCGAAGCAGAAAGACAGCGGCGCAAAATACAGCGAAAACCTGGGCAGCGCAGAGGCGCTTATACGCCAGGCGAAAAACCTCTCTTCATCGGGAAACTATAATGATGCAATGGCCAGGGCTGACGAGGCAGAGACCATAATTGCCGCTGTAATGAGCGCGCTCGAAAGTGAAGCTGCCCTGGATGTTAAAGTTGCTGACGGAACATCTGACACATCTGATACATCGCAGACATCCGTTGCCGATCAGGGTACGCAGGAAACAAAGGGAGATTTCTACATTGTACAATGGAGAAAAAAGGATACGGACTGTCTCTGGAGGATTTCACAGAAGGTTTACGATGACGCATCACTCTGGCCTCTTATTTTCGTCGCGAACAGAGACCAGATAAAAAATCCTGACCTGATCTTCCCGGGACAGAAATTCAGAATCCCGCCCAGGCCTGAAAAAAAGCCGGGTAAAAAGGAACTAAATGATATGATCCGCAGAGAAAAATCTGAAAGCGCTGACGGTGCTTCAAAATAGATGAAAAAGATTCTGCTTGTTACAGCTCTTCTGCTTGCCAATGTCCCTCTTTCACCGAGGGACATTGATTTAGACCGCATGTACATTAATCCGGCCGATACTCTTTACTCCAGGCTTACTCAGTGCAAAGAGAAAACCTACTCCGCGATATCTTCGCTGGCAGTAGACACAAGAACAATCTACGCAGAATGGGCTGACGGCAGAACAATTATTTACATCAGGGAATACAATTCCATCAACATAGCCATGTCCTACGACAGGTCATCGGGCAAAAAATCTGAACTGGCCAGGTTCGGCGGCACGGTAACCTCCTCATCCCTGAACTCGTCGGGGGACACGCTGGTTGTTAAAACACTGGAGTACGCATCATCAGGGCCATCCGCCGTAATATGGTTCATCAGCCTTCGCGGCAGGCCCGCAGTAAAACAATCATCGCCATATTTTTTTCTTGATTACACAATCATTCCCGGCAGCGACTCAATACTGATTCATCGAAGGAACGGACTTGCGCGCATGAATCCCCTGGGCGACGTTAAAGAGATAATGGTTCCAGCCTCCAGCTACAGCAGCCTCGCGAACGGTGAGCCCGTACTCTCTTTCATATCGCCCGACAGAAAGAGAAGCCTGCTTGTTACGGGAAGGGGCGGATTGTACAGCGCCAGGCTGCTGTCCGGTTCATCGTCATCGGACATTCCGGGAATAGTATCACCCGCTGACCTCTGCTGGATAAGCAATTCAATGTTTGCCTACAGCGGCGGCAGCGCTGGTGAATACTCTGTAAATGTCTACGATTCATCAGCGCGTAAAAAATCCGCGATACTTACCGGCACACTCAACCCGGACATAAACTTTTCGCGCGAGGCCGGCATGCTAACCTGCCTTGACAACCAGATGATCGTATTCTTTTCGGGCAGCAACCTTAAACGCAGGGATACCGGCCTTGAAGGTGAAGAGACCTATTTTTCACCGGACGGACGCAAGTTCACATCCATCTACCGCGGCACACTCTACGTGACCAGCCTTAACATGCTGCAAAAAAACAGGCTGGCGGTGCGCAGAAATGCCGGTACTCTCATAACCCTGTACAGGTCTGCACTCTCTGACCGTGGCTCATGGCAGAACGACTACTCGCGAACCTATATAGAAAAAAAGATCCGGCTATACGAAAACTTTATTAAAACCATGGACTGACCCGATGAACTCCCGGCGACTTAAAATATTTTTCAGGGAATACTTTAACAGGCTCAACTACGGCCCTGCCGGACGTATACGCCAGACGCATGTACGCCCCGAAGATTTTGTTTATACCGGTTCACGCAGAGACCGTGTATGGATTAACGTACTGCTCTTTGCAGCCACATTCATTACAACAACCCTGGCACAGTCCCAAACGTCCGGATCGATTACGCAAATTTTTTTAAGCGGGCTCGCATACTCATGTACGCTGATGGCCATACTGTCGGCGCATGAATTCGGCCACTACTTCGCGGCACGAAGTTTCGGCGTTAATGCCACGCTCCCGTTTTTTATACCCTTTCCCTGCGATTCACCGGTTGGTACGCTCGGCGCGGTAATCAAGACCAGGTCACCAATTCCGCACAGGCGCGCCCTCTTCTACATAGGCGCAATGGGGCCTTTACCCGGATTCGTGGTGAGCCTTGCGGCGGTTATAACCGGTATTTACCTTTCAGAGGTTCAGCCGCTCCCGCCTGCGGGTGAGGGGGTCTTTCTTTCATACGGAGAGTCATGGCTTTTTTCATTTATTGTGCAGCAGATCCACGGCGGCATTGCGCCGGGCAGCGACCTGTTTCTTCATCCGGTGGGGTTCGCGGGGTGGATCGGATTTCTGCTGACCGCACTTAACCTGATGCCAGTTGGCCAGCTTGATGGCGGGCACATTCTCTATTCACTAATAGGCGAAAAGCAGCGCTACGCGGGATGGGCCTTTCTCTGCGCGCTTGTTATCCTCAGCTTCTACTGGCCGGGCTGGATAGTCTGGGTAATAATTATCCTGCTGCTGGTTATGGTGGGCCACCCGTACATTCATGGCCCGGGCGAAGAACTCTCGACAGCGGAGAAGATAACGGGATGGGCCTGCATGATCATAATGGTGCTTACATTCGTGCCGGTTCCGGTTACCCTGGTATAGTTTCTACCTGCTGTTCACCCTGACATACTCTTTGTAAATCCTTACAACCCTGTATGCACAAAAAAGATCTGCAACATACCACGCTATGCAGAAATGATAAAATGATAATGCGTTTATTCTTGTATTTACTACCATAAAAGTATCCGCGTCAGAAAGCATGTACAATCCGTAAACAAGAAAGACTGTGGTTGTGGCGAAAAGCAGGAATATAGTGAAGGCTGCAGAAAAAAGGCCTGTATATTTTTTCAGGCTGATATAGATCATTCCGAAGATAAAAAGCAGAATTACAAAACTCATGATGCTCACCTCTCAAATTTAATTCAGAACTGTAATATTCTCACTTCGCGATACCCGCGTTTAAGCACCGGCAGATTCACGAATTAAAAGTACTGCATCCGGCATGTTAGGACTGCCCGCCCTGTCGCGGTCAGCCTCACAAGATATCCCTTAAAACAGCTGTTTAAATTGTCAATGATTAACTTCGTCTTCTTTTTTGAACAGAAACTCTTTGCTTTCAGGTTACGCGCAACCATCACCGTGATTATTCACTTATAGCTGAACAGGGTAACGTTCTGCCATTTCAGGTTGAACCATTATACATGGATTTTCGCCAAAAATGAGCGTACTTTTCATGGCTTGAGCCTTTACCTCGGCTGAACCGGCCTGTTTAGCTCCAATAATGGATTAAAACGCGGAGTGAAACTTTCCGAGGGTGGATAAAAAGATGCATTTTTCTTGCCTTATAAACAGCAATGATTAAATTGGTCATAGTATAATGTTAAGTATTTCAATTCAACAAATACCGCTTAAAAATATTTCAGGAAAACACGATGAAAAAATTAACATTTTTATTACCGCTTTTCTTAATAATTCCATTGTGCTTCTCGTGCCAGACAACCGGTGGTAAAGATTCATGGGATAGCATTAAAAAGGAAAACGACGAATTTCTCCGCGCCGAGGACAGGGGAACTGAGACTTTCAGGGTGCTGCTATCATCAGACGGCTACAAAGTTGTTCAGCTTAAGAACGAAAAAACAATCGAGCGCGCTCCTGACGATGGCGGCGACAAATTCATGATAGCAGAGATGGAAAAATACGACATGATCGATGAAGTGCGTATAGGTGTTGTGTCTGTATGGCTCTTTCCCGATTCAGGCGCCATCAACAAGATCAGGTCACAGCGTCCCACAAACTTTACAGAGATAGACAGTCTTATCAATGACGATATAATGAGGTGGAACTTCAGGTTCCCCAAAAAGGTTGTTGAACCGACAAAATTTGAAATCATTTACCGTGTGGTGCTGCGGAAAAAACTTTCCGATGAACAGATACTCAACTCGGTCCAGGAAAAAATGAAGGAAGACCAGTAAGCCTCCCTTCATGTAACCTATAAGAACTGATTTCTCTCTAAAAAATTAAAGCAGTGTTGTATTTATAATAAACCTGACCGAATTTTCATCGATCATCAGTTTCTTTGATATAGCCTCGGGATCCCATCCTTTTACCGAAAGTTCGCGCACAGTCTTTACCACGTTATCGTTAAGGTTGCGTCCCGGCATATTTTTGATGTCACCCTTGACCTGCTTGAGTATGGGATTGTTATTGTCAACAGCCTGGATAAAATCCGAAAACTCCTTCATCTTCCTGTCGGTCTGGCTGAACATTTCCTGCAGCCTGTTGTCAGTGCTGTCGATCTCCCTTCTGACAGCTTCGATCTTCTGGAACATGGCGTGGATCTGCTTAACCCGCTCCTCCATGTGATCCGAAAGGCCGTCAAGTTCGCTAAGCCTGTCTTTGAGCTCGTGTATATCGCTCTCTTTTGTCTTCAGGATCAGAGTCTCCTCTTCTATACGCTTGAGGGAGCTGGTAATCTTGTCGACTCTTCTGTCCGAACGTTCCATGACCTTTTCAAAAGATTTAATTCTGCTGTCTATTGACTGGATTACAAGATCAGACTTGCTGACAGAGTCAAGGTTGCGCGTAATAACCTCCTCGTATTCATGGAGCTCGTTGATTCTGCGCTCCAGCGCGTTGTAGGCTTCAGAGAGTCCGTCAATTCGTGAATTAACCGCGTCAATTCTTGAAACGCTTTCAAGCAGCTTGTCGGACTTGTTTATCACAAGATCGTTCACCTCCATGAGGTTCCTGACCTCCCCTTCCATGTCGGCAAGCTTCTCCTTTTTCGATATGAAGGTGCGTATCTCACGTTCAGCGTTCTTCTTGAGTTCCTTTATCTGTTCAATATCGGCAATGAACTTTTCAAGATCGCGCGACTCCCTCTTTGCCTCTTCAAGTGTTTTGATAAGTGTATCGACCTTGCCGAATACGTCGTTGTGCTGTTCGTAACTTATTATCTCGTTCTTTATTTCGCCCAGTCGCTTTTCGAGCTGATGCTCGTCATCCCTGATTCGTCCGAGCATCGAGCTCAGCCTGAGGTCGATTGCCTGGTATTCAGAGTCCATGCTGCTCAGCTTGCTGTCAGCGGTCTCAACGAGCCTGTTCTCGAGCTGTATAAATTTATCCTCGAATTCGTCCATCTTCTTCCTGATCATCTCGGCTTCACGCCTGGTAGCCTGAACAATCTCGTCCTTCTTGGTTACGGCATGTATGCTGAGGTTATCGATCTCTGTGCGTACCCGGTCAACCTCGTATTCAAAGGAGCTGACAAGTTTTGTCTTGGACTCCTCCATGTTTGTTTCGACAGTGCGGAGTTTCTGGCCAAGTTCGGTCGACTTCCTGCTGAAGTCATCGAAGAAAGTCGCCTCCATGCCTGCAAAGGTGTCGCGCAGGTTGTTAAGCTGCGAGTTAAGGTTTTCGGCCTTCTCGACAGTTTTAATAAGCGGGTTGAGCTTCATCCTGAAATTATCGTGGAGCAGCTCGCCAGATTCGGCAAACCTGGTCTCCATTTCGGTCATAGACTTTGAGAACTCCTCTGAAAGCTGCAGCATGCGTTCTCTTGAAGACTGGGCAAGTTCGGTCTCCCTGCGCTCAAGGTCATTCTTCATGTTCTCGGAAAAAACATAGAATTCATTCGAAATATCCCTTGATCTGTCACGGAGCTTCTCTTCGAAGCTGCCGGACATCTGGTTCATCCGCTCGTTCATGTTCTCCATGTTTTCAGAGAGGAAGGCAAGTTTTCCGGTCATGTCGCCAAAATTCTCACGGGCCGAGGCTATAAACTGTATCTGCTTATTAACATCCTTTGCTGCGGCCGAAATTACCCTGATATCCTCCTCTACCTTTTTCAGGTTGCTCTTTTCAACATCGAGTCCCTTAATCCTGTTCTCAATATCACCGATAGATTCGGCCATGTTCTTTGCCAGCGAGGTCGATTTTTTAATCAGTATGTCAATCTCGATCGTGGCATCCTGAAACTT
>JAAYBQ010000102.1 GCA_012730035.1 Spirochaetota bacterium | reverse complement strand
TACTGATATCTTCGGCATCAATCAGGTCGCCGTTACCGAGAACCACATAGCATGTAAAGCCTTTAAGATACTCGAGCATTTTCGGTGAAGTAATATCACCGGCATGTGCTATGACGGTAATCCCCCTTTCCTTAAAAAGATCGATTGCCTTTTTTGTCGCCTCTATATCGTTATGCGTATCAGAGATTATCCCGAGAAGCATTATGACCTCAACCCAGCCTTGCACCCGGCTGAATATTTTCATCTGCAAATATTACAACGGGCCTGTCCTTAGGACCTGTCTTTGCAGCAAGGAGCATCCCGTTTGATTCTTTACCGAAAATTTTTGCAGGCTTGAGGTTGGCAACCAGAAGTATCTTTTTATCCCGGACATCTTCGGGCGCATAATGCTGAGCAATACCTGCAACAATGTATCTCTGGTCATAACCCGAATCAACTTTAAGGTAAAGCAGCTTGTCAGATCCCTCAACCCTTTCCGCTTCGAGCACTTTTGCCACACGGATGTCAACTTTACCAAAATCGCTTATATCAATAAGCCCCGGAACAGGCTCTTTCTTCTCTTCCTGCTTCTTCGGTGCAGCATCAGGCTTTTTATCTTCCGCTTTAGCCTTTTCAATGCGCGGGAAAAGAATTCCCAGGTCGCCGGTTTTAAGCCCGGGCTTAAGGTTGTCAAGTTTAAGAAGCGATGAAGTATCCGCCGGAGCAGTGGAACCAAGCGCTTTAATAATTCGCGGAGCCAGTGTGATAAGGACAGGCGAAAGCAGAACAGTAACACTATAGATAGATTCGAGTAGATTGCGCAGAACTGATGCAAGCCTGCCGGTGTCGTTCTCCTTTGCGAGCTGCCAGGGCTTATGTTCATCAACATATTTGTTTAAGGACCGTACGAACTCCCAGAGTTTCTCGATACCGATACTTGTCTGAAATTTTGAACAGTGATCTATGTATCCATCAACTGCTTTTTTAAACCCTGCAAGAAGTTCATCCCTGCCTGGATTATCTTTACCGAATTCAGGTATCAACCCGCCAGAAAATCTGTTGTTCATGTTAAATGTGCGGTTTATAAGATTGCCAAGATCGTTTGCCAGATCATAGTTTATGCGGTCAACAATCACATCTTCACTGAACTTCGCATCAAGACCGAATGTCATTTCACGGAGAAAGAAGTAACGCATCTGGTCATTGCCGTACTTTGCCACAAGATCGTCCGGGGTAACTACATTGCCAAGACTCTTAGACATCTTGGACTCGTCCATGTTCCAGTAGCCGTGGACATTCAGGTTGCGGTATGGTTCAATCCCCGCTGATTTAAGCATTGTAGGCCAGAATACTCCATGAGGCTTCAAAATATCCTTGGCAATAATGTGTTGTACCGCCGGCCAGTATTTTTTAAAACTTTCTCCATCAGGGTAACCGATGGCACTGACGTAGTTAATCAGCGCATCAAACCAGACATAGGTGACAAAATTTTTATCGAACGGGAGTGGAATCCCCCATGTGAGCCTTGACACAGGTCGTGATATGCAGAGATCCTCAAGGGATTCACCTTTGAGCATTGAAAGAACTTCATTTCTGTATCGTTCAGGCCTTATAAAATCCGGATTCGCGTTAATGTAATCTGCCAGCCACTGCTGGTATTTGCTCATTTTAAAAAAATAATTTTTCTCTTCAATATACTGCGGCTCCCTGTTATGTTCGGGGCACTTGCCGTTTATTATCTCCTTCTCGGTAAGAAACCTCTCGCAGCCAACACAGTAATTGCCTCCGTAACTTCCAAAATAGATATCACCATTGTCATAAACCTTCTGCAGTATCTGCTGAACTATTTTTATATGCCGTTCCTCGGTAGTTCTTATAAAATCACTGTATTCAATACCGATCCTGTCCCACGCTGCCCTGAATTTTCCGCTGACTGTGTCGGTATACTCCCGGGGTGATGAATTATTCGCAGCTGCGGCAGCAACAATTTTATCTCCATGCTCGTCTGTGCCTGTGAGAAAAAAAGAATCATGGCCCAGCATAATATGAAACCTGTTCATAAAATCGGCAAGAATTGTACTGTACGCATGACCGATGTGCGGTTCGGCGTTTACGTAATATATTGGTGTTGTAACATAAAATGTCTCTTTCATTTTTATCCTTCTGCTATATTTCAAATTGTCCGGGTACTTTTATCGGGACTGGTCATCATCCTCTTTTCTAAAAATCTCTTCAATCATGTCGTCTTTTATATGATACTTGCCATTACGGACTTCCATGCATTCCGCTTTTATCTCAACATACCGGTCACCCTCTTTAATAGTAACCGAACCTCTTAGGCTGTTCAGAGATATAACCGGATAGAGTTTTCCGGCAGCTATGACCTCACTCTCAGAATCGGGGAGGTTTTCATTCATCTCGCGGTAGGTATTGTACTCAAATCCCAGACAACAGAGCAGCCTGCCGCACATACCTGAAATTTTCATAGAGTTCAGGTTAAGGCTCTGCTCCTTGGCCATCTTGATAGATACAGGTTCAAACTCTTCACGCTGGTAAAGGCAGCACATGGGTTTACCGCACGGCCCATATCCGCCCACGAGCCTTGCCTCGTCACGCACACCGATCTGTCTCATTTCTATCCTTGTCCTGAATACAGCTGCAAGCTCACGGACAAGTTCTCTGAAATCTATCCTGTTCTCTGCTACAAAGTAGAAGATTATTTTTGTCCTGTCAAAAAGGCATTTCACCGCAACAAGCTTCATGTCAAGCTTCTTCGCCTTAGCCTTTTCCCTGCACACAGTAAAAGCCCTCTCCTCGACTGAAACCAGATCCGGAACTTTTGCCAGGTCCTCGGGTGTGGCCTTCCTGATAACCTTGCCGGTTACAGGCCCTTCAGGCTTGTGTTTGCATGATTTAATTTTTACCACTTTACCTATATCGATACCATGTTCAATTTCAACAACGCAGTCAGTATTCTGCTTCAGGAAAAAATCATTAGTATCAATAAAATATATCTGGTAGCTATTCCTTAACTTTACAGCTGAAACTTCCATTTAAACCTCATGTTATATATTATAACCAGGAAAAATCCGTGCTTACCGGAAGTGAAGCATCGATTTCCCGATACGAATAGAGCATGCCCTTGAGCATGTTTTTTATGTTAAGATTGTTGCTCCCCCCCCTCCTGATGGCAAGAAGTATTTTAACAATCCTCCCGGCATCCTCAGCGTCCGGGACAACCTTTTCGGGCAATATGCTGTCGCGTATCCCCGCCTGAACCCTGAGATTATAGCTGTAAATATTGACAAGCACAGTCAATAAAAAATCATCGTCAATACCAGCTGATTCGGTCACAAAAAGACGGTTTGAATTACCGGTTTTTACTGCAGATGTAAGTGATTCTGCAAAATCCAGAAGCCCGAGCATCACCTTTTCATCCTTAAGCCTCAGGGCGGAATCCATCGATCCACCTGACATGGCGGCTATCAGTTCAGCAGTTGATTCCCTTACTCCCGATGATATCAGAATTGACGTCACATCCTGATCCGCAAGCGGATTAAACGTTATGTCCATGCATCTTGAAAGAATTGTAGGCAGAATCCCCGACCTGCCTTCGGAAAGCATTACAATTACAGCTTCAGAATAGGGCTCCTCGATAGTCTTGAGCAGGGCATTCTGGCCCGCATCGGATATGGTGTTCACCCCGTCAATAAGCACGGCAGTTCTGCCCGAAACCGGGACCCTGGTCATTTTTTCAATAAGCCAGCGCACTGTACCATCAGCGGGCTTATCCCGTAATCCAACCGGTATTTTGCCCTTTTCGTCCCTGTTAAGAAGGACGTAATCAGGAAACGAACCTGCCGCAATCTGCCTGCACGCGCTGCATTCCAGACAGGGCTTATGCTCACCCGTACAATAAAGTGATTTGATGAATCTTTCGGCAATCATACGCTTGCCAATACCTGACTGCCCGGAAAGAAGAATTGCATGGGGGATGGACTCACTGCGAGAAAGGCGATTCAGGAATGCCCGCTGTTTCTCATGGCCTTTTATTCCGGAAAAATTCATACGCCAGGCTTCCGGATACTGTCAGTATATCAGATCAAAGATAAGTCCCCTTATCTCCTCGATCTTTTTCATTAGCCCGAAGGCGTCGCTTTTAACCGTAATCATCCTTGAAAGGCCCACCAGGTTTTCATCAATCTGTTTTATAATTGTTCTCTCGGCCCTGCCCAGCCTTTTTTCTCTTGAAGTCGGTTCAAGTTTGTGCGATTCAAAGCCCTGTTCAAGTATCATCTTGAGTATTTTTTTAACCAGTATCTTATACCTTTCAAGTTCATAGAGCGACTGGGAGTCAAGAAAACGCTTTTCCTGATCCTGCAGGTCGATCATGAGCTCATCAATTCCGCCGGCATACTCTGAACTGATGACATTTTCAACCTCGGCTGCGAATTTTGTACCTGCTGTACCGCTGATCCCGGCCTTCTTTTTTGACCTGATCTCGGTCCTGGACTGCTGTTTCAGATCAGCTCTTGGAATTTCTATCATTCTTCAATCACCGGGCCTTTTATTAATATGACAATTGCCCTCAAACTTCACACCCTCTTCCATTACGAGGCTCGGTGTGATTATATTGCCCCGGACATCCCCGGTTGACAGCAGGATTACACGCTCGGTTGCATAAATATTTCCCGATACAGCTCCACCCACAACCACAAGCCTGGCCTTGATGTCCGTGATCGCGTCACCGTTCTGTCCTATGAGTACCTTGCCGTGAGTATCAATAGTACCCTGGAACTTGCCGTCTATCCTGAGAAGCCCGTTTATTTTAAATTCACCTTTAAACTCGGAACCCGCGCCTATAATACTGTTTACAATGCTGTCTTCGTCTATCCTGTTTATTTTTACCATCTTTCAACTCGCAATATTTATATTCACGACATAATTCACATTCTGACCATCATTTCAAGCACATTTTTTAACTGATTTTTAACATGCACTCTGCGTAAACCTGATCCATTGCTGATTTGCATCTGCCGTTCTGCCCCGATTTTCACAATCCCGGCACACTGACCACTTACCCTGTAATATTATTTACGGACAATTTAAAAAAAGCAGAATATCAAAAAAACAATATAAAAATCTGCTTTTCATCGCAGCAACGCCCACACTGGAACATTCAGGCAGTAATTTATTGAGGTTCCTTTATATTATGTTGACAAATTTGCAATTTAACTGAATTTATTTATAAGGCATTTTTTTTACAATCCATGCCGCAAATTATATAAATTTATTTCCAGGAGTTTAGCAGATGAAAAAGTTTTTCCCTCTTGTACTGTTTGCAGTTTTGCTGTCATCATGCTCTATGGCATTTTTAAAAGAGGAGATGCAGATCAATGACCTCATACGATACAAGGAAAAAATTGACCACACAGATAATCCCGCTGAAGTATATATAATCAAGGCAGACCTTTCATCAAAAGTCCTGAGCCTCAACGGACTTATTGTTAAGGATATAATTGAATCAACCAACGTCAACTACCAGTTCTGCGTTGTCAGCGAACTCCAGACAGAAAAGGGAAAAATTGAGTGTTACATCTTTACAAAAAATATCCGGAGAATTTCATATCTTGAAAAAGGAAAAACCATGATTGATGTAAAAGGGGAATTCAACAGGTTCTTTTCAACACTTGACAGTTATTACACAAAAGTCGAAATCATCAACAGCAGTATTACTATAGTATCACCTGAAAGTAAATAAATTTTCAAACAGGGTTCTGAAATGACACTGAAAAAAAAATTTTATGTTTCACTGATTACGACGGCAGGCATAGTGTTAATAGCATCAACGGTACTACTGGTAGCATGGAATGTGATCAGAATATCCTATAATACAAAAGAGAAAATTGTGCTGCTTGATTCTCAGATCACAATTACACGCAGTGAAAACGGAATACCTACTATCGAAACATCAAGTACCGCAGACATGTATTTTGCGATCGGCTACATTCATGCCCGGGACAGGCTTGATCTTATAGAAAAAAACCGTGCACTTGCAACTGCCAGTTCATCCGATTTTATTCAAAACAAGGAGCATAGCAGGCTATTTGATGAAATTTCATCCACAATTGGATTTACACGCAGGGCAGATGAAATAATCGCAAAGCTGTCACCGGCTCACAAAAACTCACTGGAAAGATATTGTGCAGGCATCAATCACATTCGCAGGGACCGGCCTTCAAGCTTTATCCTTACCCGTGAATGGTCCCCGCAGGATGTAATATCCATCCTTGTAATGAAGGAATGGACCAATTCCTACCTGAATAACCTTGAACTGATAATAAACATTTCAGACGAAAAAAAAACTTCCTCTAAATCAGCTATCCCTGGTAAAAAATTCGTCCACTACTACACCTCCGAACAGGCGGGATTACTGAAATCATTGCGTTCCATTAAAGACCTTATAGCAGAATATTCAGGAACATTTAACAGGGGACTTTCGGTTTATGTTGACTCAACACTCGATACTGCCGGCGAAAACTACTATTCCGCCTTTACATATTACGATTATTACTCCGCTTATCCCGGGTGGTACCCTGTTAAAATACTGATCAATAAAACATCTATTGATTCAATCACTTTCAGCGGTCTGCCATTTATGTTCGCATTTAAAAATTCCCGGAGCACCATGGTGCATTTTAACATAAACGCCGACACCCAGGAATTTATTTTACTTGATACCTCTGAAAAAATGAACAAAACCCAGTACAGGCTTAACGGTCTCTGGCGTGATTTTAAAACTGAACGGACACCTGTTAAAGCTGCTGACGGCTCAGAGAACAATGAAATTGTCTGGCTTACCGAAAAGGGGCCAGTATTTGAAGACCCCGGCAGCAGTTATAAACTTCCTGATAAAATATTTGTATTAAATTCAATTTTGCCTGGC
>JAAYBQ010000101.1 GCA_012730035.1 Spirochaetota bacterium | reverse complement strand
TTCTTATGACAGGGAGCGACCCGTATCTGAACCAGGCGGCGGTTAATAATATGCTGAGTATAAGTACACTTATTATTTTCATGGCTATTATACACATTATATGTGCAGTAGTCCTGATGTTTTTGTGGGTTCAGAACCGCAGCAGGTTCCAGGGGACGGGCTTATGGGCGGTTAATTATGCGCTCAAGGCTGCGGGACTTATGCTTATTGTTATGCGCGGAACTATCCCTTTATGGATGGCAACGGTATTTGCCACCACTCTCTTTGTTGCAGGGGAGATTATTCTTTATCATGGGCTTGCCGCCTTCCTGCAGTTAAGGGTGCGCCAGTTACATAACATGGCGCTGCTGGCATTGTACGCTATTGTTCACGGTTATTTTTCACTAATCTCGGCTTCACTTGCGACAAGGAACCTGATCCTGGCCGGAGCATGGCTGTTTATAGGCATGCAGTCTGTGTGGCTGCTTTTTGTCCGGATTAAACCGGAGTTCAGGCTTCTTACTCTGAGTACGGGGATATCAGTCGCATTCTATTGCGTCATAAATATGGCGCGGATTGTTGAGTACTTTATCTATCCCAACCCCAAAGAGAACTACATGGAATCGGGGATGTTCGAGGCTGTAATACTCATATCATTCCAGGTCTCAGCAATTCTGCTTACCTACAGCCTGTCGCTCATGGTGAACAAAAGGCTGACCATGGAGATAGAATCCCAGGAGGAGAAATACTCAAAGGCGTTTCATGCTTCACCCTACGCGCTGCTCCTTACAAGGAGATGTGACGGCAAAATATTTGAGGCAAACACCGGATTCGAAAAGCTCTCAGGTTATTCCATCAATGATGTTCTGGGTAAGACCACGGTCGAACTTGATCTTTTTTTTGATATCGAGGCGCGCGATGAAATACTCGGCGAGCTCGGCCGGAATGGCAGCGTAAGGGACAGGGAGATGAAATTCAGGATAAAGTCAGGAGATATCCGCATAGGGCTTTATTCCGCTGAGCTGATACAGATAAATCATCAGCCCTGTGTAATATCAATTATAAGCGATATTACCGGGCGTAAAACCGCAGAGGAGGAGAGGGAAAAGCTTATAAAGGATCTGGGGTGCGCCCTGTCTGAGATAAGGACACTGGGGGGAATGCTCCCGATATGTTCTTCGTGTAAAAAAATCCGCAATGACAGCGGTTACTGGCAGCAGATTGAGTCCTACCTGAACGAGCACTCGGGCACAGAATTCAGCCACAGCCTCTGCCCTGACTGTGTCAGGAAACTCTATCCCGATATGGCAGAGGGCATAATTAACGAAAAAAACAGATCCAGGTAAGGGGCACTACTGCCCGGCCGGTTCCATAACGTTTGCTGTAATTTTAAGTCTGATCTCCCTGTTGTCAGGATCATTGGTGTAAACTGTGACAGTGCGGGTGACCCTGCCGCTGTATCCTGCGCTGTCGAACGCTATTTCAAGCAGCCCCTGTTCGCCCGGCTTAAGCTCTTTTCTGGTAAGCATGGTATTTGTGCAGCCGCATGCTGTACGGACGCGTTCTATAACAAGAACGGAGCTCCCGGTGTTTTTAAAACTGAAAGCCGCAGTGACTACTGTGTCCGGCTGAACTGATCCGAAGTCATGAGCGACTCTGTCGAATTTAATCCCGGACCTTGCGTACAGAGACACAGCCGCTAAAATCGTGATTGCTAAAAATATTTTTTTCATATTATGCCCCCGGCAAAAATTTAAAACAGATAAAACATAGCTCCAAGTCTTGCGCTTTTTATGCTGAAAATATTGTTCCATGAATCATCACTGGTAACAATACTTGAAGTATCACGCTCTTCAGTTTTTGCATATTCCCTGGTGTAACTTAGTCCTGTATCGGCAAAAAATCCGAACCTTTCATGCAGCATGTATTTCCCGCCCACAACAACCGATGCAGAAAAATAATTATCAGTGACTTTAAACCTGCTGCCGTCTGAGTAGTGAAAATTGCGGTAGTCGAACCTGTACCCGGCCTCAATTCCGTAATATACTGAAAATAAATCGGATACCTTGCTGTTATGGTCAAACTGCAACGCCACTCCGTATGTTTTCCAGCCGGTATTGACCTGATAGAACGTAAACTGCGGTTTAAGGGAGAAGCCTGTTTGAAAATCGTACACCAGGCCTGAAGTGTTGCTTTCACCTGTTGTTGATGCAGTGATGCCAAGTGCCGGCCGTTTTTCATCAGCGTGTAAAACAGATGGCAGAAGTATTAATACCAGTAGCGTTCTCAGCAGTGCTGTGTGCCTGAACGCGCGTTTGCCTGCAAATATTCTTTTCATATCTTTTTTTACGGCAGCGAATAGAAGCATCTTTTAGGTGATACTATTTTACCCTCTTTCTTGAGGGTGCCCAGAATTTTTGTAACCTCTTTTGAATCGATGCCTGACTTTTCTGCTATGTCGCCAGGCCTCATGGGTTCCTTTGCTTTTTTCATAACGCTGATTATTTTTGCTGAACTATCCATGTCTCCTCCGGAAATGTAAAGTGAGGATTAACATTTAGCAGGTATAAATGCACCGGTCAAGCAGTAAATAAAAAGCGCAGACTTTAATCCTGCCTTTACTCTGCAGAGTTTATGCATGCAATTTTTTTATATGTGCAGTATTGCAGAGAGGGTAACACCGTAAAAATAATCATTTGCCAGTGATGGCGCGTCACCTTCGCTGAAATGTTTAAGCACCTGGAACCTGCCACCAAGACTTAAGGTTGTACTTACTGCCGGTATGTAATACGTGAAGGTTCCGGTTACATTGTCACCAAGACTTTTGTATTTATAACTTATACTTTCAAAGTCTATATTGCCGGGTGATACTTCGTAAGAAGAAGCAAGTTCAATCATTGTGTTAAAGAAAACCAGGGCATTCCCGGCTGTAAAAACAAGATTATCTGATAGCGGTATTGAATATGATGCTCCTGCAGCCGCACCTGTTGAATTATTACGTGTTGCCTTATGTGTGCTGTAAAGATTATAAGTTGCCGGATTGATAGTCCTTTGATTATCGCCATCATGCCCCAGGTTGTAAAAAAGAAATTTACACCCCATAAATAAACTCAGGCCTGAGCTGAACTTGTAGTTTGATGTTAAATCAAGTTCATTCCTGTCAATTGTTGTATCTATGTCAATTGTATATGGTCCGCCTGAACCGTTATCTTCAATCGTATAAGAACTGTCCGACATGTTTGTCCTGTTCTGAAGAAACATAGCTGAAAAGCTCAGTTTCTGAAAGAACGTTACAGAGAGAAACGGGCCCCATATCAGCATGGGATCGTTTTTTGTGTTTGAATAAACAGACCTCCATGCCGGGTTCCAGTACGTGTAAAAACCGTACATACCCGCGCTGAATGTTGCTGCCTGTGACTGTTGTGGTATTAGAATAGTGCCGGATAATAATACTGCGGTTACTAGCGCTGCAGATATTTTTTTCATCTAAATCTCCTGTCAGGGTTAAAGCGATTCCTGTCAGAAATTTGACAGTACATTTTTTTTCAATCATTTTTTGAGGTATATTCGTGAATGTTATAATATCCGGAGCTGTATTATCAGCTCATTGTAATAATGAGTTTTCTGCATCAGAATCCGTGCATGCGTTAACAATAAAGTTTAACCTGCATATTTGCCGGCAGGCTTTTTATTGTATATATTTATAACATGAAAACAAAGAATTCTTATACAGTGCTTTTTGCCGGGATGCGCTGTTGTTTATCCGGACTCATATTTGAAAATTACATGGCTGCCCGTGCCTGGTGGATTAATGATTAACGAAAGCCTGATTATTATCGCGCTGCCTGTTCTCTCTGTTGCCGTAATAACTGCGGCAGCACTCTACATATACAGAATAAGGAGAGATTTTAACCTGCTGCTCCATCTGGCTCATTCAGTAAATGAGGTCTTCTGGATAACCGACAGGCGCTGGAAAAAAGTCTACTACATAAGCCCGGCCTTTGAAAAGGTATGGGGCATAAGGTGTGAAGAACTCTACAGGTCGCCCGATATAATACTGCAGTCCGTTCACCCCGACCACAGGGAAAGGATTGCCGAAAGCCTGGGTGAAGCCCGCTCGCTTGATAAAGAGACAAGGTTCCCCAACTTCAGGATTGTTCTGCACGACGGCAGCATTAAGTGGATCGCATCGAGGGCCTTCCCCGTGAGGGACAGGTCCGGCAGAATAGTACGCGTTGCAGGCATTGCCGAGGATATAACAGGGCGCGTAATAGCGGAGGAGGAGCTTTCAAGAAACAGCAGGCGCTACCGTGAGATAATTGATAATATTCAGGAGGTCGTGTACCGCTGTGATATCAACGGTGTGCTCACCATGATCAGCCCCAGTGTGACCAAAGTGCTGGGCTATGAAAAAGAATCTGAATGCCTTGGCAAAAATATTGCCAGGGAGATGTATTTTGATTCCGGTGAGAGTGTTGAGTTCGCCAGGATTCTTCGTGAAAAGGGGTCTGTAACTGACTACGAGGTAACCCTTAAAAAAAAGGACGGGTCGCCGGTTGTTGTCTCGACCAACAGCCATATTTATTATAATGCGGATGGCCAGGCGGCAGGCTTCGAGGGGATTGTCAGGGATATTACAGCGCGTAAACGTGCCGAGGAGCTTTTTAACAAGGCCTTTATGGATAACCCCACAGTAATGTCAGTATCGGATATAGCAACCGGTTCTTACGTGGAGATCAACAGGGCATACACTGAAGTACTGGGTTACGCGCGTGATGAGGTTGTGGGTCACAGCGTCTACGAGTTGAACATATATAAAAATCCTGAAGACAGGCAGCGTGTAGTCGAGGCAATACAGAAAACAGGGCGCGCCTATAATCTGGAGATTGAATTCATGTCAAAAAACGGAGATGTCAAGACAGGGCTGTTTTTTGGCGAGATAATCGAGATTGTGGGTAAAAAAATGCTTCTGTCATCGGTGCTGAATATAACGGGGCAGAGGCAGGCCGAAAAGGCTTTCCGTGAAAGTGAAGAGAGGTTCCGCAGGCTTGCCGAGAATGCGCCCGACGTTATCTACCGCATGCGGCTTGCTGACGGTGTGTATGAATATGTAAGCCCGTCGGTATCAAGGGTGCTGGGCCTGTCGGCGCAGCAGCTTTATGATAATCCCTTGCTTGTTGTGCAGCTTATCCACCCTGACTGGAAAGACTATTTTGCAGAGCAGTGGTCACAACTGCAGAAAGGGATTGTCCCCCCGTATTATGAGTACCGCATTATTACTTTGTCGGGCGAAGAGAAATGGATTCACCAGCGGAACATGCTCATAACTGATGAGAGCGGCAGGGCTGTTGCCATTGAGGGGATAGTAACAGATGTAAGCGAACGCAAGCGCATCGAGGCAATACTGCGAGACAGCGAGAAGAAGCTGCTTGAGGCTGAAAAGATAGCGCAGATAGGGCACTGGGAGCTGCACCTGGACACGCAGAGAATTTACGGATCAGCAGGCGCAAGGGAGCTTTACGGGCTTGATGCCGAGTACTGGGATTTTTCAAGAATAAAGGATATGGCGCTGCCTGAATTCAGGTCCGCGCTAAACGCAGAGATGAAGGCTCTGCTTGAGAATGGCAAACCTTACGATATAGAATTCATGATAAGGCGCATGAATGACGGCAGGATACTCTACGTGCATTCAATAGCTGAATTCGATCCTTTAAGACGCATAGTATTCGGCACCATACAGGATATAAGCGAGCGTAAGCACGCAGAGGTTGAGGTGCAGAAACTCAAGAATTATCTGGCGAACATAATAGATTCCAATCCTTCTATACTTGTGGGGATTGACACTGGCATGAATGTAACGCTGCTTAACAGGCATGCTGAAAAACTTATTAACATCAGTTCAGAGCAGGCTGTGGGCATGCCCCTGGAGAGCGTACTCGGGGATTTCGCTCCATGGATAGGATCGTTAAAATCTGACGTAATAAGCCGTTCACCTGCAGTAATACCCGATATCCTTATAGAAAAGAACGGTGAGCGGCATTACTACAACCTTATGCTCTACCCGCTTGCTGCTGACGGCGTTGAAGGCGCTGTTGTGCGCATCGACGACATGACCGATTCAAGACGCAAGGAGGAACAGCTTATCCAGGCGCAGAAGATGGAAAATGTGGGAACACTGGCTGGCGGCCTTGCCCATGATTTTAACAATGTTCTAAGCGGGATTATCGGCACGGCAAGCCTTATGAAACACAAACTTGACATGGGGGACCCCGGCAGAACACAGATAATGAACTGGGTTGATGTTATTGAGCATTCTTCATTGCGCGCTGCGGACATGGTTAACCGGCTGCTTGTGCTTTCAAGAAAACATGACGTAAGCCTTGCCCCAATGGATATCAATGTGGCAGTTAAAAACGTGATGGAAATATGCAGCAATTCGTTTGACAAGTCTATTGAACTCTCTGCCGGTTACAGCGAGGGGAGCGCCATGATCAGGGGAGTGCCTGCCCAGCTTGAACAGGTTATACTTAATATATGCGTGAACGCGTCGCATGCCATGACGCTCATGAGGCCCGATGGGGAACGTAAGGGCGGCAGGCTAAGTATAGCCGTTAAGAGAATCGTGGCTGACCGATATTTTTGCGCAGCCCATCCCGAGGCCCGCCCCGGAGCATACTGGCTTATAAGCCATTCAGACACTGGCGTTGGAATGGAGAGTTCACTAATAAGCAAGATCTACGATCCCTTTTTTACCACAAAAGAGAAGGGCGAGGGCACGGGGCTTGGCCTTGCCATGGTGTACAATATTGTGCACCAGCACAACGGGTTCATAGATGTCTATTCTGAAAAGGGTGTGGGTTCAACATTCAATATTTATCTTCCCGAATATGTGCACACTCGCCAGGGGGCCCACAGAAGTATTGAACAGGATATAGCAAGGGGATCGGGGCTTATACTGGTAATAGACGACGAGGAGATTGTCAGGCTTATTGCCGAAAATATTCTTAATGAATGCGGCTATAAAGTTCTCCTGGCGGAGAGCGGCAAGACAGGTATTGATATATTCAGGGCGATGCACGATGAAATATCCGCGGTGCTTCTTGACATGGCCATGCCGGGACTTTCGGGTGACGATGTATTTATGGAACTGAAAAAAATCAATCCCGGCGTAAAGGTGTTGCTAAGCTCGGGGTTCAGGCAGGACAGCCGTGTCGAAAAGTCCATGTCAGGGGGAGTTGCCGGTTTTATACAGAAGCCCTATTCAATAGCCGAGATGTCGCATAAAATGAAAGAGGTTGTTGATCGCCAATAAATTAAATGATCTATTGCCCTGAATGCTTGAATTTATATTTTCAATAGCCAGAGTATTATCTGAAAAAAGAACAGCAGTTATATTCCCGGGGATTTTAAAACAATGCCCCTTCGTATGACAGGTCGTTGGCCGGTACATTGCGGAAAATCGTGTCAGGGTTTTGTTACAGTGAATCTCCCGGGTTATATGCGCGGTTTCAGGGGATATTTTTACATGAGAGCATCAGGCTTAGAGATCGATCCTGTGCCGGAAAAGGGTAAGGAGTATTGGCATTCACTGTTCTTCGGGGGACTGCTAAAACAATCCCGCGACCTCAACCGGATACTTAACCAGAATCTTTGCCCCGCCTGCAATCAGCTCCTGCGCGTCCCTGAACCCCCAGAGGGCGCCAACGGGATGCATCCCGGCATTCACTGCAGCTGTCATGTCGCTCCCTGAATCGCCAAGGCATATAATATCTTCGCAGCCGAGCCCCATGATCTTTGCAGCCTCCAGCAGTGATACCGGGTCAGGCTTGCGGGCTACACCTTCACGTTCTCCGAATACCGCGCGGAACTTCCAGCGGCCCAGGAATTTCTCTGTAACACGCAGGGTGAAATGATGTTCCTTGTTGGATACTATTGACATCGGTATGTTATGCGCAGTAAGCGTCTCCAGGAGTTCGGGAACGCCATCGTAGGGATGTGTCTTCGCGTCCCAGCGTTTGCCGTATTCAGCGAACATCCTGTCGATGCATTCATCGATCAGCTTATCGCTGCGCGCTTCTGCCGGGAGAACGTTTGTGATGAGGCTGCGCATACCTTTCCCTACATGGTAGCGGTAATCGGCCAGGCTGTGCAGGGGCAGGTTAAGTTCCGCGAGTATGGCATTAACCGAGTCCGCGAGGTCCTCAAGCGTGTCAAGGAGGGTGCCGTCAAGGTCAAAGATTATTCCTTTGTATTTCATCTATGTTACTCTGTTATCCTGCGTTTTGTATGTGGCTATCACATAACCCGTTGCGCTTATTTGTCAATAATATCCCGGCCATTAACCGTTACAAAAAGTTGTTGCCTGTTTTTCCCGGTTATTTTCATTAAGGAGAGTGCCATCTTCGCGCGGGCAAAGATCCATTTATTAAACGCCATGGCATATTATTAAACCATTAAGTGGAGGATATAATGCAGTTTATAGAAGCGGGTGATCTGAATATATGCTATGAACTGAAAGGTTCAGGGTATCCTCTTGTGATGATCATGGGATTTTCAGCGAACATGGACTGGTGGGACCCTGAATTTATTGATGCCCTGGCGTTAAAATACCGCGTGCTTGTTTTTGACAATCGCGGAGCAGGCCGCACGGTCACTCCCGTTGAAGGTGATTTTTCACTGGAGATGTTTGCCGATGATACAGCCATGCTCATGGAGAAGCTGGGTATTGAACGCGCGCATGTGTTCGGGTTCTCCATGGGAGGGATTATTGCCCAGTCCCTGGCGCTGCGTTATCCCCAAAAGGTGAGCAGGCTTGTGCTTGGCGGCACCTTCTGCGGAGGTAAAGAGACTGTGATGCCGGCACCTGAAGTATCTAAAATGCTGATGGACACAAGCGGCGGTATAGACGGGATGTGCGAAAGAACCCTGAAGCTCATGTTCCCGGAAAGTTTTATAGCTGCTGATCCGGGTTTTGCAGCTGGGTTTACGGAACGATGTAAATCCGCGCCCATAACAGGGCATAATGCCAGGAGACAGCTGGTTGCCAGCATGAAGACCGGTACGTGGCAGCATCTGCCGGAATTAAATATACCCGTACTTGTGGTAACCGGCACAGAGGATATCCTTATATCCCCTGAAAATTCGCGTATTCTTGCTGACAGGATACCAGGCGCAGAGCTTGTGGAGTACGCTGATTCAGGACACTGTTTTATGAGCACTGCCAGGCAGAAATTCCTTAAAGATATAACATCCTTTTTTGACAGATAAACCTCACTTTATGCGGCCAGTATGCCGTAAATATTAATACGGGCTTGACCCGGTCCTAAAATTTTCTTATTATATATCGGTTCAGCACGGGAATTATAAATATGACAAAACCAATCAATCTACTTATAGCAGACGACGACCGCTTTATACGCAGGTCTATTATACGCATGCTCGGCCGTGAAGATATTTTCAGGATTTATGAAGCAGAGAGCCGAGACTCGGTTCTTGACTCTTTAAATGAAACTAAGATCGACTGCGTGCTCATGGATTACTATATGTCCGACATAACCGGACTTGAGCTTATGCAGATTTTCAGGGAGAAGGCCATATCGGTTCCTGTCATAATGCTCACGGGGCAGGGGGATGAACAGCTTGCCGCGAACATAATGAAAGCCGGGGCATTTGACTATATTCCAAAAAGCAGGCTCGCGGAGCAGGACTTTGCCATGACTCTGACCGGCATGGTGAATAATGCTGTCAGCCGGCAGGAGGAGATCGAGGAGGCTGACAGGGCAAAGATTGCACTTGAACTTTCCGAGGCAAGGTACAGGGGGCTGATTGAAAATTCACCAATTCTTATTGTCCGCTTTTTCCCCGAAGAGTATATGATATCTTTTCTTAATGACCAGTTCTGCACCTACTTTGGTGTTCAGAGATTCAGCGTGCTGGGTGAAAACATTCTTCACCTTATTCCTGAAAGCAACCACGAAATGTTCAGGGCCAGGGTCAATGCCATCTCAAAGAATAATCCCGTTGCGCGCATTGAACTGACTACACTGTCGAACAACGAAGAGAAATGGCAGCTCTGGGTGGTGCAGGGGATCTTTACCAGCGAAGGTGAGGTCACTGAATACCAGTGCATGGGTGAGGACATCACCGACATGAAAAACACCGAGAAAAAACTGCTGCTGCAGAAGAGATACCTGCAGTCCATACTCGATTCACAGGATAACATGTTCATAGTGGCGGACAGAAACGGCGTGCTTGAGGTGAACATAAGCTTTCTCCAGTTTTTCGGATTCTATTCTCCCGATGATATGGCAAAAAATTTCGGGCGTGTGGCAGAGATGACTGTCGAGATGGATGGTTACCTTAAACCTGAAGACGCGAACACCTTCTGGCTTTCAAATATCAGCGCACAAACTGGTGCGGGGCAGTACAGGCTTATCGCTTTCAGGCAGGAGGGCTCTGAGACCAACAGGTATTTTTCGGTCAAGTTCAGCCCGCTCTCAATAGATACTGACATATATGTAGTGGAGTTCTCGGACGTCACTGCGCTCGAAGAGAGGTCAAAGGAATTCGAGAACCGCGCCAACTACGACGCGCTTACAGGAATATACAACCGCCGCAGGTTCCTTGAGCTGCTTGAGCGGGGCATAAAGAACGCGCTGCACAGGAACATTGAACTTAGCGTGGTATTTTTTGACATAGACCATTTTAAAAAGATAAATGACACATACGGGCACAATACGGGTGACGATGTGCTAAAGGGACTTTCCGCGCTTGTGTCATCAACCATAAGGCATTCCGACATCTTTGCGCGCTGGGGAGGTGAGGAGTTCCTTGTACTGCTTGAATCGACCAGCCTGGAGAACGCGGCACGCGCGGCAGAAAAGATACGGAAGGCTGTAATGGATTACGCCTTTCCCGATGTTAAACAGGTTACATGCAGCTTCGGTGTCACTTCATTTCATCCGGATGATACGGGCGAAAGCTTTATAAACAGGGCAGATTCAGCGCTCTACCGCGCAAAGGAGAGCGGGCGCAACCGCGTAATCGGCATGAGGAAGAAGATCAGCGAAGAAGAGGAAAAAATTCACGCATAAAGTTTAGACGGGGCTATCCCGAATGTCATCCCCGCGCAGGCGGGGATCCATTCTGACGCTATATGTGCGGTCTACGCCAATGGATTCCGGCTCAATGGGCCTGAATGTACTAATCTAACCGGAATACATTCTTTTGAGTCAGTCCCGGGTATCTTCAGCCTTTACCTGTTTGATTCAATAAATGTTCTTATGTAACCCGCAGTCTCCCCGGGCCGCTCGATCATGGGTACGTGTCCGCAGTCTTTAAGTATATGCGTTTTATAATTTTTAATCCCCTTTTCAAGAACGGTTACCCCGGAAACATCAAGCACCATATCTTTGTCACCCCAGATGATCAGCACCGGCATGGTAAGCCTGTGCAGTTTATCCTCGATCAATGCGGGCATGGTGTTGATCTCGCGGAAAACCTTGCTGTTAAATTGCCTGCTCGCAAGTGCCCTGTCGGCCAGGTGCCATTTTACAGGCAGTGGAATAAATGGCGGTTTTACAAAAACAACTCCCAGGAACCGGTCATAGTCGTTCCTGCCCGACACAAGCAGCGGGTTAACACCCTTCGCGACCTCTTTAAAGACAAAGCTTTTGACAGGGAAGTTCAGCCCTGAATTATCAATCAGTATAAGCCCCTTTATTTTCTGCGGGTACCTGGCCGCGTAGATGCCCGATATGTTTCCTCCCATGGAATTGCCGGCCATGTAGAATTCTTTCAGCCCGATTGCGGTAAAGAACGCGTCCAGCCTTTCGGCCTGTGCCGCGACGTTGTATTCAGATTTTTCAGATTTGGTGGAATCGCCGAAGCCGGGAAGGTCCGGGATTATAAGGCGGTACCCCGGCAGAAACCGGGCCATGCGCGGCCAGTTGTCCTTGTCCGCGCTGAATCCGTGCACAAGCACAAGGGTCTCATCACCCTGTTCCCTTTCAAGGTAGACGATTCTGTGGTCGCCGGCCTGTACCTCTTTTACAGAGAGCCCGGCCCGTGCCCTGGCCCGGTTCATACTGAACATATAGACTTTTTCAGGAAATATAAAGCTGAATGCCGTAATGGAAAGAATAATCAGTGCTGATGCTGCGAGAATGCGCCTGGTCCATTTCATAATTCACCCCGGTTGATAATAATCTCTGCATTAAGACTGGTATGCAGTTTGTAACACTTTACTGTAACAGTTTTAAACCGGCTGAAAGCCTGTTAAAAGTATGCCCGGCTGAATGGTTTTGTCAACACGATCTTAAGTTAAAAAGAGTTTTATTATTTAAAAGATAATTTACCGGTTAAACAGCGTTGCTCTATGGCAAGGGGCCTGCGGGAGTCTGACACCAAGCTGTTAAATAGAGCTTGACCCGGCTGTTTGTGTGCGCATAAGTGTCCGGGAAAATCCGCGTCGAGGCTGCTGCCCGGCCCGGGACTGAAAAATTATAAACAACGAGGGGAATTGCCGGATGAATTTTATTAGGGCTTTAATTCTGTTTCTGTCGTTTAACATGCTGGTCTCATGCGGGCCGTCGGTGTACCACAATATAAGGATAACCCCGGCGCTCGGTTCAGGTATATGGCAGGAGGGGAGGGAGGTTTCACAGAAGACCGTTAACAGGGTCAAAGTAACGGTGGCCTTTGAAAAGATAGATGAAACAGAGATGGTTTATGATGTTACCATAACCAACAGAGGTAAAACGAATATTCTGTTCGATCCCGCAAAGGTTTTCTGCGATTTTTACTTTACTCTGCCTGAGGCTGACACCGGCACACAGACTGCGGGGGATGCCCTTGTAACGGGTAAACCCGATGCTGTAATTAACGCGGCTGACCCTGAGCAGATTATCAAAGCTTACGAAACTCTTAAAGCGAACGAGGAGTCATCGTACGAATCGGACCAGACAGCGAATGACGTCGGGTGCTGCATTGGAACAGCAGGGAGCCTGGCGGCTGACAGCGATGAGGAGCGCAGGGAGTACGAAGAAATGCAGGAGGATGCCGAAAGGGATAGCAAAAGGCGCGAGAGCCTGCACATGGAGCGCATGCAGAAAATGAACGAGCAGACAGCGTACTATGAAAAAGAGGCACTCAGGAAAACCACAGTCCTGCCGGGCCAGACAGTAAGGGGCAAGGTTCACATACCCGTAAGCCTTAAGGCAAAGCTGATTGTACTGAATATACCGCTCAATGACCTTAAGTTTGATTTTATCTACGGCCAGGTAATAGAGAAGCCTGTACAGAAACAGAATACGGGGATTGAATAAGGGGGCGGGGCCCGTTTTACAGTTAAACCGTTAAGCCGGGGCCCAGGTTTCGACCCCGGAGGTGCAGGTTTATTTTACCGCAGGGGGCGCTTTGAGGCAGGCGGGCAGGTGTAACGAGCCTGGATAAAAAACTTGAAATCAATAAAGCCTTCGTGTAATATGGAATACAATTCCCGATTGCACGGAGATAAACTGTTATGCTTAAAAGAACTCTTTTCCGCACAATAAAAGAAGCCTCGGAATGCTTCCCTGTTATACTTCTTACAGGCCCCAGGCAGGTCGGCAAAACTACATTACTTGAGGCTATGTCCGGAAGAACCAGAAGGTATGTTTCACTTGATGACCTGGAGCAGCGTAATCTTGCCCTGAACGACCCCGTACTTTTTCTGCAGACGCATACGACTCCGGTTATGATAGACGAGGTGCAGTATGCGCCGGGGTTGTTCCCCTATATAAAGATGCATGTTGACAGGCATAAACGGCCGGGGGATTTCTGGCTGACAGGGTCGCAGAAATTTCACCTTATGAAAGGCATGGGGGAGACAATGGCAGGGCGTGTGGCGATTATCGATCTGCTTGGATTTTCATATTGTGAAATGACCGGCCAGGCAGACAAAGGCGCCCCGTTTTTACCCTCCGCTGAACATGTCAGACGAAAAGGGGGCAAACCGCGTGATCCGCTTACTGTTGCGGATTTATACAGTATAATATTTAACGGGTCTTTTCCCGGTCTCTATGTAAATAATTATAAAAATCGTGAGCTGTTTTACAGTTCATATATTAAAACATATATTGAACGTGACGTTAAGGATTCATACGGGATAAGCAATGACATCGCTTTTTATAATTTTATCCGCGCCGCAGCAGCAAGGACAGGTCAGCTGCTGAACTATGCCGACATTGCAAGGGATGTCAGCATTGATTCGAAAACTGCAAAGGCGTGGCTTTCAATACTGGAACGTTCAGGGCTTGTTAAACTGCTGGAGCCCTATTATAACAACATAACTAAAAGAATAATCAAAACCCCGAAGCTCTATTTTCTTGATACTGGTCTTTGCGCCTATCTTACTGGCTGGGACAGCCCGAAAACCCTTGAGGCCGGGGCACTTGGAGGGGCAATACTTGAAACATTTGTATTTACTGAAATCATTAAGAGTTACTGGCATAACGGCAGGGATGCGAATATTTACTTTTACCGTGACAATGACCAGAAGGAGATCGATTTTGTGATTGAGGCCAATGGCAGGCTCTATCCTGTAGAGGTTAAAAAGACTGCAACACCGGCTATGGGCGACATTAAAAATTTTGATGTACTAAGGTTGCTAAAAAAAGATATCGGCCACGGGGCTGTGCTCTGCCTGCGGCAGGAAGCTGTCCCGCTTTCGCGCGAGGTCACTGCCATGCCGGTGTGGGAGATATGATTACAGGGTTGCCATGCCTGCATAAAGAACCTGCAATCCATTCAGCCTTCGTGTAATATGGAATTATATTCCCGATTACACGAAGGTGGAATAACAGTTAAACTGCTAGTGATCGATGTTAAATAAAACAGGGAGGCTGCGCCTCCCTGTATTGTTCTATACTGCGCTGATTGAGTTTACTGCCAGAACCTCATAACAGCAATATCAGGTACAGAACCGCAATAACCTGCAACATAGATTTTACCACTGTATGCTGCAACGGAATTGGCATAATAACCGGATTTGCCTGTGATTCTGACAAGCCCGTTACCGGAACCGGTCAGGCCGTCAAAGGTATCGTCAGGTTCGCTGTTAGAATTATACCTTGCAAGGGTAATATTTAACGGACTGCTTATTGTTTCAGATGTATTACCGGCAATAACAATTTTATTGTCTGACTGGATGATCATGGAGTTCCTGTAGTCAGAACCGGATTTATATGCACCGGTATAGTCCTGAACCATGCCGGAAGTGCCGAAAGTTGTATCAAGCGATCCATTGTTATCATATCCGGCAAGTGTATAATAGGTCTTAGTACCATCATGTGAATAACCTGTAACCAGTATCTTATCGTTAGCTAATAAAGCCATGGAACAGGCAAAGTCCTCTTTCTGGCCAAAGTCGGTTATAACTTTTCCAGATCCTTCAGATCCAAATTTTATATCAATTTTACCTGTATTATCGAATGCCGCAAGGGCAAAATTGCTGCTTCCGTTGTCCCCGTCGGAGGATGTACCTGCTACAATAATTATGCCGGTTGACTGGACAACTACGGAAAAGGCTTTATCTATGCTGATATTGTTTATATCAGCTGTTGCTGCACCGTCTGAGCTGAAAGAGGTATCAATTTCACCTGTTGAACTAAATCTCCAGATGGCAAAGTTTGATGAAGCTTTTGGTGCTGGTTGTACAGAACCCGCTACAATAATTCTGCCAACAGAATCAATAGTTACATAATTGCCCCTGTTGTAAAAGGTGTTATTGATACGGGCAGTAACAATTCCGGTTTGATCTACTCCAAAATTTTTTTTATCAAGAGTGCCATTAGAATCCAGCCTGACCACTACAATTTTACTTAGGTCTGTTCCGGAATCTGCAGTCCCGGCAACGATAATTTTACCATCACTCTGTATTGCAATAGAAGTTGCTTCATTATAGGTTCTGATAGTACTGAGTACGATAGAAGTTATTCCCGGAACCTGACCAGTAGCATTAAAAGCTGTATCAAGCGAACCGTCGGTATTGAACCTGGCCACGATAAATGCGGAATTGGTTCCTAAGTACAATGTACCCGCCACAACAATTTTGCCGTCTTTCTGCACAGCTATTGCATAGCCTTTTTCCACAGTGCTTCTACCTGCACCCGCATTGGCAAAACCGTCACTGTCAAAAAACTTATCAGGCGAACCATGGTAATCCCATGTTGCATAAAGGTCTGCACCCTCTGTGAGCATTGTATAATTTGCACCGTCTTCATAGCTGGCATCACCGGCCGCAGTGGTTGCCCAGCCTGTGAATACGGGCTTTGTTGAATGAGTAATATTTTCCCCGATAAGTGTTAACGGTTCGGTTGTCCCGAATATAATTCCCTGGCTTGCCATTGAACCTGCACCGCCGTTATTATTGAATGTTACATAGCAGGTTTTTGCTGTCCATACAGGATCAAAAATAATATTTGAAGCACCTACAGTATAGTCGTCGCCTGCTGAATAAGTACTGGTTCCATCTGACCAGCCGCCGAAGTTATATCCGGTTTTAATCAGGGTGCCATTGTTACGTACACCAAAGATTTCGGTCTCTTCATAAAATTTGGAATCAGCAGGTGCGGTGCCGGATGTCGCACCGGTGTTGTTATATGTTACCGAATAGGTCAATCCGCTTGCCCAGATTGCTGTCAGGGTCATGTCTGCGGTAATTGTAAAGGAATCACCTGCAGAGTAATTATTGGAACCGTTGTTCCAGTATTTGAACACATAACCGGTTCTACCCATTGTGCCGTTGTTCTGCGCATAAACAGTCTGGCCGCCTGTATAGTATGTGTTGTCCGTGGGCACTGTGCCGGAAGTTGCGTCAGGAGCTGAATATGTGACTTGGTAAGCGCCGGTTCCCCATACGGCATAGAGTGTGACGTCATTTTTACCCATTATGAATGTCTGGCCTGTTGTGTATTTAATTCCCAGCCCGTCTTTCTGTGTATTCCATCCAATAAAAACTTCAGCAGGGTTGCTGCTTTCAAGGTTCCCCATATTGTCCAGAACAGTTACAGAGGAGTCCTCCAGGTAGTAGTTGCTGTCCACAGGCACCATTCCTGAACTCGCGCCATTACCGTCATATTCAACAATCGCGCCGGGCGAAACCGTAAGTTCATCCAGTATGCCGCTCATGCTGAACTCGCATCCCGTAAGTGCAGCGAATAATATTACCGCAAAAAAAGTTTTACCTTTTTCATAAAGATCCTCCTTAAAATCTGTACCCGGCAGAAGCCGAGAAGTTTATTATGCCCAGTCCCTGAATTGAATCTATCATGTATATGTATTCACAACCTGCTGTGATAAAGAAATGCCTTGTTATGCCCGCTTCGGCAAGAATGCCTGCCTTTACAAAGGGCTCCAGAATAACTGCCGATTTATTCGCTGTTACGTTTCCGCCGTTGTCCAGAAGTTCATAGTCCATCTGCATTACAAGAAGCCCTGCTGAAACCCTTGGTATAAGGGCCAGCGCGTCGTAATGGTTAAACCTGTCGAATATAAGGGGCACCCTGTAACCGAAAAAGAGGGCTGCCGGGCATATACTTAGAGATGTGACATTGCTGTTGTCATCGCCAATTTTCTGTTTGCCTTCGACAGTGATATAGCCCGCGGTAAACCCGAATTCGGAATCTGTAAACAGAAGGTCCCTGCGTGAAACGTCAATGTCGGCACCGTACCCGTTACCTGCGAAGTCAGTGGTCTTGCCCATGGGGATTATATATTGCGGTGAGAAGAGTATGCGCCACTCGTTTCTGTAGTCATCCGCTTCGGATTCGTCACCGTTGTTGTCAACAGAGCGCACGTGGATCGAATCGAATATTGAGTCGTAGGGTACTATAGCCGTGAGTTTTTTAGTCTCTTCAAGCAGGGCATATTTTCCATCTCTTTCCGACTATATGCGGTAGCCTTCAACCGTGCCGTCTTCGTCTTTGGATTCAGACCATACGAGCACCCAGTTCTCTTTTTCGTCCTTTTTTACGCTCACTTCGGGCATTTCAGGGAGAGAGCTTTTAGTTGTAACCTTTATTTCGTTACTGGGATTTGTCTCGTAGTCTGTATCGTCAACCGCGCGTACAATGAAAAAGTATGCCGTCTGTGTTTTAAGGCCGGTAAGTGTAATCTCTGTCTTCCGCGTTGAGCCCACGACACTGTATTCATCACCTTTTTTCTGCTTCATGTATATTTTGTATGTCTTTACCTGGCCGTATGGAGGCAGCCATGAAAGTTTTATTGAATCTGATGCAGGCTCACCCTTAAGTGCCGATGGGTTCTTTTCGGCCATAAAGAGTATATCCTTACGGGAGACTTTGAATTCCTCGGGCTTGTAGAGTTCCTTGCGGAACAGGTAATCGTCGCGGTCCTCGTCAACAAGGTATGCCACGAAGCTTTCGCCATTTCGTTTCTGGATAAAGAGTTTTGACATGTTCAGGTTGGTGTAAAGAGTCCTCATTACGCGGCTTCTGGACGCGGCTTCTGGGTATTTCTCTGGTTTTGCCGCTTTTCTCTTTGAGAGTAAGTTTTTCGGCTGTATCAGAAATAATTTTACCTTCAAGAATACTGCCGTCTTTAAGAAATACAAATTCAGCAAATGCGCTGTATGAACTGAGCACTATTAGTGTTGTGACAACAAAGGCTTTAAAAGAAACTTTTTTCATCTGTAAATTAACCTGTTTTTATTCTTCAGCATTAAAACCCGGACGGGCTGCCTGTTAAAGTTAATCACAACGTAAAATCAGTCAATAATTTTATTGTGTTCATATATAGTCAGAGGCTGTTTAAATGCGTTAAAATTGCCCGCGAGCATTTGCCTTAAATGATCAGAATTGCTCTAATTTAAACCATGCTGAGCATAAATCTTTTCTTTTAGCACCTCTCTGCCGACAATATTAACATATAATCTTCATTTCAGGAGAAAACCATGACCAGTAATAAGGGATACAGCGAATGTCTTTACCTGTGGGAAAACCTTCCGGACAGCTTCAAGAAGAGGTGGAGCAGGGAGGCAAAGGCCCATTCAATGACCGGTTTTAACCTGTTCATGAAGACCAATTTAACCAAACTTAAAAGCGGCGGTGAGTTTACCATAGCCCCCTGGTTCTGATCGGGGTAAAATTGCTATTGTTATAACCATTCTTTTACCATTAATTCAGCCTCACATCGTTGCAGCTCCGTTGCAGCTCCGTTCCAGCTCCGATGAAGGTACCTGTAATATAAAGGATAGGGTATACCCCGGTTATACACACCGGGCTGTACCTGCGCAGGACCGGCAGTAACGCATGGCACGGGCTGCGGCTAAAGTGTTGCCGTTATTGCGTTTCAGTGTTTATGGCCGCAGCTATTCCTTTGTGGAATATATTATCCTGCCCGACCTCCCGAAGTCGTAGTTACCCAGATGTGATACCATTGACCTGAACGAGGCCGATCCAAGTGTCTCGATAAAGTCCTGCACGTAGCTGTTAAAGAATGTGTCGTGGGAGAGCACCATGTCAAAACTTTCGTTTATCAGCGGATAGAACGCAAGCCCCAGAATCTTTGCAACGGCGCTTGTGGCAACGCCGGTCTCTGCGCCGCCTGATACTATTTTAAGCCCCACCTCAAGGTGCGAGAATACTTCATCTTCATAGCCGGCTATCAGGCCCGGAAAAATGCCCTCGCTCTGCAGAAAATGGTCTGTGAGTATGCGCGTGCCTGAACCCTTCTGCCTGTTTATAAACCTGAGTTTTTTATCGCGCACTTCGCTGAACGAAGTATTTATTGGCCCCGGCCCCTTTGAGATAAATCCCGCCTGCCTGTTAAAGAGGTGGACAATGGCGATTTTTTTGCCATCCATCTGCTGCCTTATGCTGTCGATGTTGTATTCACCCGTTTCAGGGTCCGCAAGGTGGCACCATGCTATATCGGTCAGACCCGAGGCCAGCAGGCGAAGCCCGTCTGAACTTCCGGTTACCGATGAAAATATATATGGCGCGCTTTCGCCGTGCTTCATGCTGTTAATGAGTATGTCAAGCACCGGGTCATTGCTCCCTGCCG
>JAAYBQ010000100.1 GCA_012730035.1 Spirochaetota bacterium | reverse complement strand
AACTAAGAATTTTAAATAATAATCTTAATGCTTGCCAGAATTATTCTTGTATTTTTTACCGGATATATTTAATGTTAATTATTATTCTTTTTTTAAAAGATTAAATATCAGGCTCATTCGGAAAATATGGGAAAAGTGAAAATAAATGAATAAAAATGATAGGGATCACATTAGTCATCTATCCGTCATCTATCCGTCATCTATCCGTCGATCCCCCGGCGGCCGAACAGCGGCGCTGACGCGCATGGATGCGCTAATGGGGATCACCTGCAGGAGGCCGAAACTGTGAACCGCCTTTGTGCATTTTTTTCCCTAAAAGGAAGTACCTCTGCCGTGCGGTATGGGGTAGCGCAAGAACAGATAGGCAGGCGCTCAACCTGCCAAAAATGAGTGAATGACGCGACCGCGTCAGGTATGCATAAGGCCTGGCCCGCAAGAGCCGAAGCGGAGGTCTTCTCCCGGTATCCATGCCTCCGGATGCACTTCCCGCATCCTGAGGGTCGCCCATTATAATAGAGGAACGGCCTCGGCGCATCGCAGGGCAGGGCTGCTCTACTGCCCGGGTGCATAATGCGATGATTAGCGAAGGGGACGCCCGACAATCCGTAAAGAGTGAAATATTTCAATCCTGCTGTAGCTTATGGCGGGTAAAAAGTAAAATATTATTACTTCAGTAAAAAGTATTAATGCGAATAATCAGCTGATATATTGATTATAATGGAAATCCTGAATGATACAGTTATGGAGGGGATATGATTCTAAAGTCTCTGGATGATGTTCTGAATATTGCAAAATCAAAACCCGCAAGGAGGATCGCTGTTGCCGCAGCCGAAGATGAACACGCACTTGCCGCAATAAGGGATGCCCTTGCGCACGGAATTATTGCACCCGTGTTCACCGGTAATACTGAAAGGATAAAAGCGATTTCTTCTGACATTGGACTTGATGTAAAGGGCATAGAAATTATTGATGAAAAAGATCCTGTAAAGGCATCAGCAAAGGCGGTAAGTCTTGCCAGAGAAGGCAGGGTCGAAGTGTTAATGAAGGGGCTTGTGGGTACTGCCGATTACCTTAAGTGCATTCTCGACAAAGATACGGGCATAGGCACAGGTGTAACAATGAGTCATGTGACACTGCTCCAGTCTCCGGCGTATCACAAGCTGCTATGCATTACGGACTGCGGCATGATAGTTCTGCCTTCATTTAAAGAGAAGGTTGATCTTGTAAGGAATGCCCTCTCTGTCTATAAAAAACTCGGGGTAGATAACCCTAAAGTTGCAATACTTGCGGCGGTCGAGGTGGTTAACGAAAAGATGGATGCCACTATACATGCTGCCATGCTCGCAGCAATGAACAGAAGGGGGCAGATTAAGGATCGCAT
Organism: Spirochaetota bacterium; assembly: GCA_012730035.1. Taxonomy (GTDB): domain Bacteria; phylum Spirochaetota; class UBA4802; order UBA4802; family UBA5550; genus JAAYBQ01. The sequence goes on along the minus strand of JAAYBQ010000100.1, from coordinate 1,248 downwards.
AATAGATGGCCCCTTTGCCTTTGACAACCTTATATCGAGGGAAGCCTGCGAGTACAAAGGGATAAAAACAGATGTCGGAGGTGACACCGACATTATTCTATGCCCTAACCTTGAAACCGGCAACACGCTTTACAAGGCGTTGACCTATCTTGGCGGTGCAAATACGGCCGGAATCGTCCTTGGCGCCAGGGTGCCCGTAGTTTTAACTTCAAGGACCGATTCGGACAGGAACAAACTTATGTCAATCGCGCTTGCTGCTGCGCTGCAATAGATGGAGGAAAATATGAGAATACTTGCGATAAACCCTGGATCAACATCGACAAAGATTTCGGTATTCGACGAACATGAAGATTTGTTTACAATAAATATTAAGCATTCAACTGAAGAGATTAATTCATATAAAAGGATCATTGACCAGTATGAGTTTCGTGAAAAAATAATACTCAGGGAGCTTAAACAGGCTGGAATTGAATTTTCGTCGATAGATGTTGTTGTGGGCCGGGGCGGACTGGTGAAACCCATACCGGGCGGTGTTTACAGAATAAATGATGCCCTAATGCGCGACCTTAAGGACGACAAAACCCGCAGCCATGCGAGTAACCTTGGAGGTGTCCTTGCATACGAGATTGCCAGAGCAATTAAACCCGGTACTGACGCATTTATTGTCGATCCAGTTGTTGTTGACGAACTTGAACCTGTTGCCAGGCTTTCGGGTATGCCCGAAATTCCCCGCATCAGTATTTTTCATGCGCTTAACCAGAAGGCCGTGGCGCGCAGGTATGCAAGGGAGCACGGCGTAAAATACGAAAACCTGAACCTTATAGTTGTTCATCTTGGTGGCGGAATAACGGTAGGTGCGCATAAAAACGGGAAGGTAATTGATGTAAACAATGGGCTTGACGGTGAAGGCCCATACTCTCCGGAAAGAAGTGGAGGACTTCCTGTCGCAGACCTTGTGAGCCTGTGTTTCTCCGGGAAATTTACTCATGAAGAGATAAAGAGAAAGATTACGGGCCAGGGGGGGCTTGTCGCATATCTTGGAACCAACAGCGCATACGATGTAAGCCGCAAAGTAAAGGATGGAGATGAAGGAGCAACACTTGTTTACCAGGGAATGGCCTACCAGGTTTCAAAGGATATAGGTGCCATGTCTGCAGTGCTCGAGGGTAAAGTTGACGCCATTATACTTACAGGTGGAGTCGCTTACGACGAAATGCTCTGCAAGTGGATCGAACAGAAGGTAGGGTT
>JAAYBQ010000005.1 GCA_012730035.1 Spirochaetota bacterium | reverse complement strand
TGCGTAACAGCAGTTTGATCAAAAATTTATCTAAACTGTCAGTCAATGACCATGTAAGGATAATTCAAATTCATATTTGTATGTGATATATTATAACATGCGATTTTTTCTGTCTACCAAAAAGTGTTGACATGCGCCTTATTTAAGGCTTAAAAAAATGTTGCAGTCATTTGTATCTTTTCATGGAGGATCTTATGAAAAAGAGCCCGCAGATTTACGATAAAAACCCGGACAGGTGGACAGAGTATTTCGGGAACTGGTTCATGAACAGGGAGAACTTCAAAGGTGCCTCAATGGAAAACAGTTTGTACCCGTACACTGCGCTTTTTGAGCCTGTACGGATCAATACAGTTACAGCCAAAAACAGAATAGTTATGGCGCCTATGGGCAACCTGGGTATGGCCGATGAAACGGGAAAGCCTGGCAACAAGATGATCCGCTATTTTGCCGAAAGGGCTAAAGGGGGAACCGGGCTTATTACATCAGGTCTTGTGCCGGTCAGCCATGTTGTAGATCCATCACTTGCAGAAAAGAACGGTCTATCCATGCTGCCGCGTGTTGATCAGCGCAGCAACTGGGCAGGCTGGCGTACCCTTTCTGAATCTATTCATTCCTACGGTGCTCTCTTTTTTATGCAGCTGACCGCCGGTATGGGCAGAGTCGGTTCACCCGAATGTCTTGTGAATAAGCATAAACTCCCGGTTTCAGCGTCATGGAATCCCAACTTCTACATACCGCAGATTCCCTCAAGGCCCCTGGGTTTTTTAGAAATAAGAAGGCTTGTAAAAAACACGGGCCAGGCCGCGGCAAACGCCAGGGAGCTTCTTGTGGATGGAGTATACCTTCATGGCCACGAAGGCTACCTTCTTGAGCAGATGTCAAACCCCGCTTTTAACCGCAGGCTTTTCGGGCCATACAGAAACTGGCAGCGTTTCGGCATTGACCTTGTGCGCGAGATACGCAAAAGGTGCGGCAGCGGCTACCCCGTAATGTACAGAATAGACCTCTCACTTATGCTCAATGCCACATATAATGAAAGGATGAAAACAGTCAGGAGCCTCAGAAAGTTCAGGAATGAAAGAACCATAGAGATGACCCTTGATTACATAAAGAACCTGGTTGCCGCGGGTGTGGATATTTTTGACATAGACCTGGGCTGCTACGACAACTGGTGGCTGCCCCATCCTCCTGAAGGTATGCCCCCGGCTTCATTCATTGAGGCTGCGTCAATCGTAAAGAAATTTTTAAAAGAGAACAATATAAAGTCTAATGCCGGACTTGATGTGCCTGTGGTGGGCGTGGGTAAACTTGGGTTCCCTGATATTGCCGAGTCTGTTCTGCGTAGCGGCGATTGCGACATGGTTATGCTGGGGCGGCCCCTGCTGGCAGATCCTGAATGGCCAAACAAGGTCTTCGCGGGAAAAAATAAAGAGATTATCCCGTGCATAGGTGACCAGGAGGGCTGCCTGCACTCAATACTTTCGGGAGGTCATATTCAGTGCACGGTTAACCCCCGTACATCTTTCGAGGATATATTTGAGACCCTCCCGCAGGCAAAGCCCGTAAAAAGTATTGCCGTTGCAGGGGCAGGGCCTGCGGGCGTCATGTGCGCCTGTACTGCCGCAGAGCGCGGGCATAATGTGACAGTTTTTGAGAGTAAAAGCCAGGCAGGCGGAATGCTCATACCCGGCTCCGTGCCCGCGATAAAGTTTGAGGCTGCAAATTACGTCAGTTATATGAGGAACCGTCTTTCACTCTGCGCCAAAAAGTACAGGCTGCGGTTAAGGCAGGGTAAAGCGGTTACCGCTGCGCAGCTTAAAAAAGGCAAATTCGATTGCATAGTAATCGCAACGGGGGGCAGGGTCTCAATGCCCGATATACCGGGTATAAAAAGTTCCCATGTGCACATAGCTATTGACGTTCTGAACAACAGGTCGATCTGTAAAAATAAAAGAAATGCTGTTATCATAGGCGGCGGATCAGTGGGGTGTGAAACAGCCCATTTTCTTGCCTGTGAACTTGGAATAGAGAATGTTACGGTTGTCGAAATGCAGCCCGTTTTCATGAAAGGTTTATGTACCGCGAACAGGGGCTACCTGATTCATTACCTTGATGACAAGGGTGTACAGCTGATGAACTGCGCGACTGTAAAAGAGATTAAACCGGGATCGGTTCTTATAAGCAGGAATGTTCATAAAACTGTTCCCGATCCTAAAATAACATGGGCACCGCTGCTCCCGGAAAACATACCCAATCCCTTTGAAAAGAAAATCGTGCAGAAACATAAAGAATGCGAAATAGAGGCGGACATTGTAATCGTAGCCATGGGGCTTGGTCCTGACCGCGGTCTTTACGAAGAGTGCCTAAAGTGCAATGCCGCGCCCGAAATTTACCTTACGGGTGACGTGAATAAAATCGGCAGCATACTTGAAGCGACGCGCGGTGGTTACGCAATAGGTAGGAGAATCTGACCTGCGGCGGCGGAATAAAACCTGGGAACCGTTATTTTCCCGGTATTTTCAGTATTAATTTCTTAAACATTATGCAGAAAAAATTCTTACTCAGCTCCGTCGCCGAATATAGCGCAGTAAACAGACTTATTTAATTATTAATTAGTTTTAGCAGTAATTCCTGGTTATCTTTATTTTATTGATAATTTACATAGGAGGAATAATATGCCCGGGAAAATATTTTACAGGGAGCGCAATAAAGTCGGAACTAAAGAGAAGAGCCCCAGATTTGCCCTTGTGGCAGTTGCAGGTGTTGAAATTGAATTCTATGCAAGCCATCTGCGCAAAAAGGAGCTTGAAGAGATCGCCCGGGTAACCGGCGCTGAACTTGTGCTGCTGCACCATGATCCTAAAGATAAAGCGGATATGGTTGAAGTAAAAAAATAGTGTTTTAAATACTGATCTAAAAATATTTTTTAGATCAGTATTGTATTTTATTTTTTTGTGGCTGACTTGATTGTTATGCCCGTGAAAACGTGTATCCATGCGTGCATTTATGTACGGTATGTTTCAATTGATTCCGGCTTTAACGTCAGGAAGGACATTGTTTTGACTTAAATGTTTTCTTTTAAGTCAGCTCGGGAAATAGAACCTTTTAAATTCAAAATACCAGAGTTAATTGCTTAATCATTATGCAGAAAAAATTCTTACTCAGCTCCGTCGCCTAAGGCGGCTGGGTGTAAAAGAACCTTATTGCACTAATAAGTATTTTTGGAAATAATTACCGGTGCAGTTTTCTAAAAAAAATGGACTCCCGAAGTCCTGAACATATTAATTTAAAGGGATAGATTAATGGCATTGACACGTGACCGTGACGGTAAAAGGCTGCACGTTAAAAGCAGGCTCATGGGCGAAAGCCTTGTGAGCAATAAGTTTATTAATGAACTTGAATTACCTCCCCAGGAGAGGCTTTTTCCCGATGTTAAAATTCTCAAGGTCGGCGGGCAGTCAATCTGCGACAGGGGCAAACACGCTTTGCCGATGGTTGTTGACGAGATCGCCCGTAACAGAAAGAAGCACAAAATGCTTCTTACAACCGGGGGAGGTACACGAAGCAGGCATATCTATTCCATAGGGCTTGAACTTGGTATGCCCACGGGAATAATAGCCAAATTCGGCTCAACAATCTCCGAGCAGAATGCTTTGCTCGTTTCAGTCCTGCTGGCACCGTACGGCGGTATCCTTATTGATGACGATTCACTCGTCAAGCTTGCCCAGTACTTTGCCCAGGGTAGCATCCCCGTAATTCCAGGCATGCCCCCCTATGATCTCTTTGCCCTTCCTCCGGCAAAAGGGAGAATTCCGATTCACAGGACAGACGTGGGCACACTTGTGCTTGCCGATCTCCTGGGTGTTAAGGATGTAATTTTTATAAAGGATGAAAAGGGTCTCTATACCGATGATCCCAAGAAGGATCCTGATGCCAGGTTTCTGCCCGAAGTCTCTGTTGATGAACTGCTCAAAATGGAACTTGATGACCTGATAATTGAAAGGCCGTGCCTTGAAATACTGAAAAACAGCAGTGTAATAAAGAGTATCCAGATTGTAAACGGTATGGTAAAGGGGAACATAACAAAGGCTCTTAACGGTAAGCATGCGGGTACAATAATTTACAGCAGGTAGCATACCGGTGTTGCTCTCGTTTCCCGGGCTGAAAGAGATGCAGCCCGGGAAATTATTCATTATTAATCAGTATTTAATCCTGACCTGTTATTTGACCTTCCAACAAATAATGCGCTAATAAATCAGTCTATTGCCCCAGCTTTAAGTCCTTCAGAAAATCCAATATGTCTTAAATGACATATATGACAAATAAATTTATTTTTTTTTGAATAATTTGTTGATTATGCTAAAAATAACAATTAAAATTTAGTAAAGCTCTGATTATAATTCAAAGCGGGGAGGCGTAATGGATAATATACTAAGAATCAATATGAGTGCTGCCGGGGGTCCCTCGGTAAAAAAAGAGGGTTTGGGACAATATGCCGGGCTTGGCGGAAGGGCTCTGACCTCTATGATTGTTGCGACAGAGGTTAATCCTGCCGTAAATCCTCTCGCTGCCGGTAATAAACTGGTGATTGCCCCTGGTCTGCTCAGCGGTACGATTGCTGCGATGTCAGGAAGAATTTCTGTGGGGTGTAAAAGTCCGCTTACAGGTGGAATCAAAGAGGCAAATTCCGGAGGCCAGGCGGCCCAGGTTCTGGCCAGGCTGGGTTATGCCGCAATCGTTTTGGAAGGTGCCGCACCTGAAGGCAAGCTGTACAAGGTCTTTATAAACAAGGATGGCGTAAAGGTGGAGCCGGCTGATGAATATAAGATGCTCCCTAATTACGCCCTGATCAATAGGATAAAAAAGAAGTATGGTGAAAAGATTGCCTGCATGTCTATAGGTCCTGCAGGAGAGATGAAACTTTCAGCATCTTCAATCCAGTTTACAGACATGGAGCTTAGGCCCTCAAGGGCTGCAGGCCGCGGTGGTGTAGGAGCCGTAATGGGTTCAAAAGGGGTTAAGGTTATAATTCTTGATGAAAGCGGATTAACCAACAGGGAACCAAAAGATGCTGTTAAATTCAGAGAGGCAAATAAGAAATGGGTCGAAGGCCTTAAAGCTCATGCGGTCACAGGCCAGGCACTGCCGGCTTATGGAACAAACGTTCTGGTTAATATAATCAATGAGTCCGGAGGATTCCCCACAAGAAATTTTAAAGAGGGCCGCTTTGAAGGTGCTTCTGCCATAAGTGGTGAAACATTTGCAGAAATTGAAAAAAAACGCGGGGGCAATCCGACACATGGCTGTCACAGGGGATGTGTTATACAGTGTTCAGGCACTTATGTTGATAAAAAAGGCAAGTTTGTTTCCAAACAGCCTGAATATGAGACCACCTGGGCACATGGTGCAAACTGCGGCATTGACGATCCCGATACCATCGCAAAGCTTGATTACCTTGATGACGACTATGGTGTTGACACCATTGATATGGGTGCGGCCATAGGTATAGCAATGGAGGCTGGTGTAATAAAATTCGGCGACAAACGTGGAGCGATTAACCTGATCAGGGAGGTTGGCAAGGGAACATTTCTTGGCAGGATTATTGGCAGCGGCGCTGCTGTTACTGCAAAGGTCTTTGGTGTCGAAAGGGCTCCTGTCGTCAAGGGACAGGCAATGCCTGCCTATGACCCGCGCGCCATACAGGGGATCGGCGTAACCTATGCCACAAGTCCCATGGGCGCAGACCACACAGCAGGTTACTGCATAGCGACAAATATTCTTAAAGTCGGCGGATTCGTGGATCCCCTTAAGCCGGAGGGGCAGGCTGAACTTTCAAGAAACCTGCAGATAGCAACTGCCGCAATCGACTCAACCGGCATGTGTTTGTTTATAGCTTTTGCCGTTCTGGATCAGCCGGAAACATTCCAGGCCCTTATAGACATGATCAACGCGTTTTACGGACTGGAGCTTACTGCTGAGGGTGTAACTGAGCTGGGTAAAAAGGTGTTGAGCGCTGAACTTGATTTTAACCGTAAAGCCGGCTTTACATCTGCCGATGACAGGCTGCCGGGTTATTTCTATACCGAAAAACTGGCTCCTCACGATGCAGTATTTACAGTAAGTGATAGTGAGCTTGATAATGTATTCAAATGGTAAAAAAATTGAATATGCATCCCCGCGCGCGCGGGGATGCATTACATTAGTACCATGAAAACGGTATTTATAAAAAATATTCCGGTAGCCGGTGAAGTCCTCTATACGGAACTTCAGAACGGGTTCTACATTGAAGCGTCCGAGGGAACATCTATCAGGAGATTGATTAATGTTTACTGCCGTATACCCGATGATTACTGCAGCAATAAAATAAAAACCATATTTCATAACAGCAATCCCGTTGACAGTCCCGATGATGTAAAAATTTCTTATGGTTCGGTCTGCGCAATCTCAGGGGCAATGCCGGGTCTTGTGGGCGCAATGATGCGTATCGGAAGCCCCTATGCATCAATGAGGGAGAGTATAACCGAAAAGGGGAATGATGTAAGTGAAACCGGTAAAACTGTCCTGGTCAGGATTAAACTTTTTAATGTGATACTGAGTGACCTCGGGGAAAAGTTTATCTCCTCCGGTGTTATTTTATCGGTGGAATCTGTTCTGTCAGTAATAGGCAGAATTGAAGAAAAAATTGGGGGTTCCTTTACTTTATTCCTGGATGGAGAGCGACTCAGTTCATCAAAGAAGAATAAATTGCAGGATAAAATGTATATTGTAAAACAATGTTAATTATTTTTATATTTTATAGAGTAACAGCCCCTATTGTTTTTTAAACGAAGGCGGCAGTAGG
>JAAYBQ010000099.1 GCA_012730035.1 Spirochaetota bacterium | reverse complement strand
TTTCAATGTTCGACTTGAAATTGCTCTGTGTCCATTTATCGCTATCAGATCCATCGTCCTTAGGAACGCCTTGCCTGAAATGCCCTTTATATTTTTTGGGTTCAAGGGTTTGCGCCTTGTAATTTTGGCTGAAAAAGCCCTTGTATTCTCCCTCGGATATTTCTATCGAAAGATCAAGGTACTCATATCCGCTTTCTGATTTTTTGATTTCAGCTTTTTTAATCTCGACCACATATCCGCCTGCAGGTAATCTTTCCAGCTCCTGGCTTGCTTTTACATTGTCCCAATCTTTAGGTTTATTCATTATTTATTACCTCCTGTTTTTATGTTTATGTTGTAGTATTCTCTGATAGTTGAATCGACCATCTTCAGATCATTTTCGATAGACTCTTCCTCGAACATGCCCATAGGCGTTTTTGTCACATCCAGGCCCGTTGTCTTTGTTTTGAAAAAATACCGATCCCCTTCCTTGGCAGAATGAAGAACAATAGTGAACATGCCTTCGATGCACACTTTCTCATCAAGGAGCTTTCCGATAGTCTTCGGCTTGATATCACCAAAATCGTTTTTATCTTCATGCATTATCAGATATACAATTTTACTTTCTTCAAGCGCCTTGATGTTTTCAATCAGCGTCCAGAAGTTATCTGCTATGTCGTTATATAATCCGAACACAGCATTTCCAGACCCTGTATTGGCATGGTTTTTCATGAATTGATTTGTAATAAGATATCCTGCGTCATCGATAACTATGGATTTTTTATCGGTTTTTTTCAGTGCTGCAAGGACTTTCGGATATTCGTCCGTAACGAATACAGACTGCAGTTGATGCTTGAATGGTAAAGGTTTGCTTATAACATTCACCAGATATAATTCATTTGATTTAAAATTACGCATTGACGCTGATTTACCAGAGCCCGATTTGCCTATTATCAGAACGGGTATTGCCATGATATCTGACCTCCTTTCTTCTTTGCATACTGTGATATATTGCTATAACCTGCTGATCGCTCATGCGGTTGACTTTATTTTTCCATTTGTCGCCCCTGTATCCCGCTGCGACAAAGTCCCTGATATTTCCGATATCCATATAACTCACCTACTTTATCTGGATATTTTTTCGTTCAACCAGCTCAGCGCCAACTACTTCACGGCCTGCCTTTATAGCCTGCTTGATTGCTGTTTTATCCGGTACCGGTTCAGGAACTCTAATAAATTCATCGTCAAGTCGCGTAACGTCTTCGATATTCACAGATTCGCTTTTTCTGTAGCTGACAGTAACCCGATCAGTCTTGAATCCTTCGCCGCCCAGAGCGTAAGTCAAATACTTTTTGAGAGATTCAGCCTTGTTTTTTGCCGCCTGCTCTTTTTTCTGGAACGATTCTTTTTCAGCTTTATATGCTGCAGAATCCGAAAGTAGATTCTTGATCCAGAGACATATATTTTCGACCTTCTGTTCTTTTTCGACCTCCAACAGATCAAGCTCCGCGCAGTTGAGAATCTCTCCTGTTTCTTCATCGATTTCGGGGATAAAATCCCCAATTTCTTTAATAAGTTCATAAAGTTTTGCCATTTTGATCTCCTTTCATTCATCCAATATGGATTCCAAGATTTGTTTTGCTGCCCTGTGCGACACGTCAAATGCTGTTCCGATTTTGCATATAGCCTCTCCGAGGATGGTCTCCGCCGTCTTCCGGCAACCCTCGCACATGTCCTGGTCAGACCTGATCGGATCTCCACAGTATGGGCAGCTGTCCGCCGGTTCGATGTCATCGGAACCGCAGACTTCACAAACTGTTTCCGGCGGGTCTATGCTTTCAGGACCCACCTCGTAAGTTTTACCGTCTACAAAATCACGGCAGTCGTTACAG
>JAAYBQ010000004.1 GCA_012730035.1 Spirochaetota bacterium | reverse complement strand
TTTCTCCCTATTCCGGATAAAAAGTACCGGAATACAGTAATTGGGTGCGGAAGGTGTTGGTCTCAACATTGCTCAGAGCACTATTACCAATAAAGAGCACTCAGAAGTATAAAAAAGCCCCTTGCGGGGCTTTTTTATAACTTGCTGTAAGGGAAAACCTACCAGACTATACCTGCGCTTAAACCCACTGCGTAACCATTGTCAAGGTAGAAGGTAATTGGCACGTCAACAAATACGGGCCCGATGCTTGCGCCCACGTTTACCATGCCTTTGAACCTGTACTTATCGGCTTCGTTGCTTGTACCGGCATCAATATCGATATCACCTTCATCGCCACTGTTTATTACTGGTGCACCTCCATCATCTGTTATAACTGCTTTACCTGCACTGTGAATTTTCAGATCAGTTGTATTTTTGTAAACATAATCCATACCCACACCGACACCAAAATTTATCATATAGAAGAGCCTGAATGCTGAATATACTTCAACAGGTATTATGTAACTCTTAATATCCATGGCAAGATCGAGTGAAGGATCAACATCGGCAAATATGGTTCCGTTATCAACCACAATTGTATCAAGTTCTTTGTAATATACAACATTGTTAGTAGAATATATAAAGCCCGATTCAAGGTTTAGCCCTTTCCACAGAAGAATACCCGCAAGTATGGATTGTGAAGGGATAAGCTGGTAATCGACAATAACACCAAGCAGATTTGTGTCATAGTCCATCTTATAGGTGCCCGCATCAACTTTATAGTCAAGCTTACCGAACCTGAAGGCTATATAAAGGTCAGGAATAATAAATCCCATGTTAAGCCCCACCTGGCCCACGAGGGGGTTGGCGCCAAGACCGGTGTAAACGTCTCCATCATCGAGCTGATCCTGTATCTCCTGGAAAAAGAGAGGATCTGCATTAGGAGCCTGAACCGTGAACATTGTGCCCACTGCTATACATATAAGGTCATAACCCTGGTAGCCGCGCATTGTGGCGCCGTTTGATGCATAAGTGTTAGCGTTGGCGAAACCCTTTGTAAAATCGGGCATGTCGCTATACTTTGCAAGATCCGTATTGAGTCGGGTTGCGATTTCATTTTCAATTACATCATGTGTTGCACCACCATTGTCAAAATCAACGGTTACTGTGAGAGCCGCATAAGCCCCTGTCCCCGCAAAAAGCATAAGTACGGGAAAAAGCAGTATAAATAGTTTAGTTCTTTTCATTGTTAAAGCCTCCATTCTTAAAGCATGTTCTTCATGCTGCAATTTAAACGGCATTATACAAATACATACAGATGCATTCAACTTATTTATGCCTCTATGTATAATATAGTTAATCTTGCGGTATGAGTTAAAAAAATTAGTTATGGCTCAGAGCATTATTATTATAATAGAGCATAATAAATAATGAAGCACTTTGAATGTAATAATGCTCTGAGCATTTATCATAAATTTAAAATTCTTAAAAAAATTTTACTCATTCCTGCATATTCAAACGTATATAACGTAGAGGAAAATATGTCAAATCCGGTACGCTTATGTCTGCAGAATGTTACTTACCATTGCTATTCACGTTGCATTGAAAAAAGAAATATGCTCTCCCCGGAACATGTAAAGGACCTGGCTGCAGATGCAATAAATATGGCTCTTGAAAAATATGACTTCCAGGTTGTCCATATTGAATTTGTTGAAAATCACTTTCACCTGCTGATCCGGACTACCGCGAACGGGCAGACTATTTCGCGTATAATGCAGTACATTAAGGCCCGGATAACAGAAAAATACAACCGTGTACATGACCGCACTGGAACTTTATGGAACGAAAGGTTCAGCTGTAAAATTGTTGAGCAGCAGGATGATCCCGAAAACTACTTTTTGCGCCTCTTATGGTACATAGCATACAATCCCGTAAGGAAACGCGTCGTCAGAGATCCGCGTGAATCAAATTTTGGTACAATAAGAGCATATCTTGAAAAAGATTTCACACCAAAGGTAAAAATAACAATTCACGAGTATTTTAACTCATTAGGTAATACATTTGAAGAAAGGGTAAAGTACCTCCTTGAATACGAGGTACTTTACCGGGATAAGTATACTTAATTTTGTGCTCTGAGCATTAACTAAACAAAAACCGGTTCTCCATTCTTAACATCCAGTTTAAGATTCGCGCTGCCCGTGTAATCACCCGAAAGCAGCTTAACAGAGAGCGGGTTTAAGATATACTTCTGTATAGCGCGCTTTAGCGGCCTTGCCCCGAACTGCGGGTCGTAACCCTCTGCCACAAGAAAGTCAAGGGCCTTGCGCGTCATTTCGAGGTTTATGCCGCGTTCACGCAGGCGCATTGCAACATCCGAGAGCTGGTTTTTGACAATCTCGGCAATGTTCTCTTTTGTCAGCGGATTAAAGATGATCATCTCGTCTATGCGGTTTAAAAACTCGGGCTTGAAGTTCATCTTCATCTCGGCTTCGACACCGGCAAACCTGTCTGCCTCGGGAATCGTTGTGTCGCTTATATACGATGTGCCGATGTTTGAAGTCATTATGATAAGGGCATTTTTAAAGTCCACCACCCTCCCCTTCGAATCGGTCAGCCTGCCCTCGTCAAGTATCTGCAGAAATATATTGAACACATCGTGGTGCGCCTTCTCTATCTCGTCAAAAAGGATCACGCTGTACGGCCTGCGGCGCACAGCCTCAGTAAGCTGCCCGCCCTCCTCGTAGCCCACGTACCCCGGAGGCGCTCCTATAAGCCTTGCGACCGCATGCTTTTCCATGTACTCGGACATATCTATGCGCACAATCGCCTTCTCGTCGTTGAACATGAACTCTGCCACGGCCTTGGCTGTTTCGGTCTTGCCCACACCAGTGGGCCCCAGGAAAATAAACGTGCCCACGGGCCTGTTGGGGTCCTGTATGCCTGAACGGGACCTGCGCACCGCACCCGATATTGCCTCAATTGCCCGCCGCTGTCCCACGACACGTTTCTCGAGTATGCTCTCCATGCGCAGAAGCTTGTCCTTTTCACCCTCTAACATGCGTGTTACAGGTATACCGGTCCAGCGCGACACGACAGCCGCAACCTCCTGGTCCGTAACCTCCTCTTTAAGCAGCGAATTATTCCCCTGTATCTCTTTTGCCTGGATATTAAGGTCTGCGATCTGCTTTTCCAGTTCAACGATCTTGCCGTACCTTATCTCTGCCACACGGTTCAGGTTCCCCTCGCGCTCAGCGCGCTGTTCCTCGATCCTGTACTGTTCAATCGCTTCTTTTACATTGCTGATCTTCTTTATGATGTCCTTCTCCTTCTGCCACTGGGCAACAAGGATACTCTTCTTTTCATTGAGTTCAGCAAGCTCGCGCACAATCTTTTCAAGCCTCTCTTTCGAGGCCGGGTCTTTTTCCCTTTTAAGCGCTTCGCTTTCGATCATCAGCTGGCGTATGCGGCGCTCGGTCTCGTCAACCTCGGTAGGCATCGAGTCGATCTCCATCTTTATAAGCGACGCGGCCTCGTCTATAAGGTCAACCGCCTTGTCCGGGAGAAAACGGTTTGTTATGTACCTGTCCGAAAGTATGGCGGCCGAAACGCAGGCCGAGTCAGAAATGCGCACTCCGTGGTGTACCTCGTACTTCTCTTTAAGGCCGCGCAATATTGCTATTGTATCTTCAACAGACGGTTCATTGGTATATACAGGCTGGAAGCGTCTTTCGAGCGCCTTGTCCTTTTCAATATACTTCTGGTATTCGGCCAGCGTTGTTGCGCCTATAGTTCTCATGTCTCCGCGTGCGAGTGCGGGCTTCAGCATGTTCGAAGCGTCCATGCCCCCCTCTGCAGCGCCTGCACCTATGAGTGTATGCAGCTCATCAATGAAAAGTATTATCTCACCGCTGGATTCCTCAACCTCTTCGATTACCGACTTGAGCCTCTCCTCGTATTCACCGCGGTACTTTGCACCTGCTATCAGTGATCCCATGTCAAGCGCCACAAGGCGCTTGTTCTTCAGATTCTCGGGCACATCCCCTGCCACCATACGTTGTGCAAGTCCCTCGACAATTGCAGTTTTACCCACTCCCGGTTCACCTATTAAAACAGGATTGTTCTTGGTACGCCTGGTTAGGACCTGCATAACACGCCTTATCTCTTCGTCACGGCCTATTACAGGATCGAGCCTGTTAAGTCTGGCGCAGTCCGTAAGGTCCCGGCTGAAACGGGAAAGAGCATTGTACTTATCCTCTGCATTCTCGTCACCGGCCTTTTTGCTGCCGCGGATATCCATTAAAACACGAAGCAGGCTCTCCCTGTTAAATCCATGCGAGTTAAGGATATTTTTTGCCCTGGGGCTGTCAGCCTCTGCAAGGGCAAGTATTATATGCTCGGTGCTCATGTACTGGTCACCAAGCTTAACCGCATGGTTCCAGGCAATATTCAATACATCCCTTGATTTGGGCGAAAGCGATCCGCCGCCGGGCCCTGCGCCCTTCTGGCGCGGCATGGTGTCAATGTACTCGTTCAGCTCGCTCCTTATCTGGTTGACAGGTGCCCCCAGCTTCTGGGCAATAGAGGAAAAAATCCCTCCATCCTGCTCTATAAGGGCTTTAAGCATATGTTCAGGCTGGATTTCATAGCTGTCCCGCTCTGTTGCAATGTTCTGGGCGCTGTTTAAAATATCCTGCGCGCGCAAAGTTAGTCTGTCCATTCTCATATTTATGTCTCCTCATTTTTTCGGGGGTTTTTTTGAGGAAAAAGGTCAGTTATTTTTTTATTGATTATTATATATAATATGCTATATGTGTCAATCAAATTGAACTGGTTACAGAATAGAGCTGTTTGAGATGGATATATATGTCTGAAAATAAATTTAAAATAATAATGCTCGGTGATTTTTCCGTGGGCAAGACAAGCCTTATACGAAGGTATGTAGAGAATGTCTTTGACGAATCATACCTCACTACCATAGGTGTGCGTGTATCGCAGAAATCGGTCCCTTTGAACGATGGAAAACCGGATGCCAACCTGCTTATATGGGATATAGCGGGAAACGACGGACTCTCAACAGTGATTCACCAGTACATAAAGGGCTCTTCAGGCGCCATAATAACCGGTGACCTGACCAGAAAAGAAACTCTGGTCTACATGAACAAGTACCATGCGCTTTTTAAAGAATTGTGCCCGGAACGGCCTGTTGTTTTTGTCCTTAATAAAACAGACCTTCTCGACGGCAGCACACCAGACTATGTTACAAGATTTAAAAATGAAGTTGAAGAAACAACCGGTTACCGTGTAATTTTTTCAAGCGCAAAAACAGGAGACGCCGTAGAAGAAATATTCCGGGAGATAGCGTCGCTAATGACGGTGGCTCATGTCTGACAATCACCTCGATAAATTCATCTCGGCTCATTTCAGAATATTCAGGGCGGGCATCTCAAGAGACCTGACCATTACACCCTCAGAAGAATTTCTGAACTACCTTGAACTTGCAGACGATCACGCTGAAAAAAAAATATCAATATTCGAGCTGCTTCCCGAACTTTTCGGATACGAAGAGAACATTCGCGAACTCTTTTCAGACACTGATAAAACTTTACGCATACCTAATATTTCGCGGACTGCAAAACGCGGAGACATTTATTTTAATATCATACTTGCCCATCCGCCCAATACCAGGACTATTTTTCTTTTTGTTGAAGATACAACCGAGCGCATGATATTCGAATGGGAACTGCAGCAGAGCCGAAACGAAATCATTCTGCTCAACAAGGGCATCTCTGACCGGAACATAGAGCTTGAAAAAAACAACATAGAACTTGAGATACTCCAGAACGACCTGAAGATACTTAATCGCCAGCTTGAGGAAAAGGTCAGTTCAAGAACTCTTGAGCTCGAACTGAATTTAAAGAAGACCCAGCGTGTCTTTGAACAGACAGTTCACTCCCTCGGCAAGGCGCTTGAAAAACGCGACCCGTACACAGCAGGACACCAGGAGCGGGTATCCGACCTCTCGGTGGCAATCGCACGCAAGATGGGGTTTGACGCGGACACCGTAGAAGGAATTAAAATAGCAAGCAGACTTCACGATATCGGCAAAATATACGTACCATCCGAGTTTCTCACAAGGCCCGGCAGGCTTACCGAAGAGGAATTCAACGTAATAAAGATGCACCCTGTCATAGGTTTTGATATTCTCAAGGACATTGAGTTTCCCTGGCCTGTTGCAGCCATTGTCCTTCAGCATCATGAACGCTTTGACGGCAGCGGCTACCCGTTCGGTCTCACTGCAAACGAGATGATGACCGAGGCCCAGATACTGGCGGTATCAGACACAGTTGAAACCATTGCAACGGACAGGCCCTACAGAAAGACTCTTGGACTGCAGTACGCACTTGAGCTTATACTTAAGGAGAGGGGTAAATCTCTTGACCCTGGAGTAGTTGACGCCTGCCTGGATATCTTTTTTAAGGATGGTTATGAACTTAATAATCCTGAACTTCACATAGACGGTCTGATATGAGTAAAGAGACTATCGGCATCCAGAGCTTTGAAATTATCAAAAAAATCAACCAGATTGAAAACCCCATACTGCGACACTTTATAAAAAAATTCAACCTCGACGCGAAAGAGACTCTAATACTCGGAGTGCTTATAGAAACCACCAACCAGATGAAGACCGAGCTGAAAACAGAATATTCAGTCCTTTCATCTGAAATCGGGCTTGCCAGGATGGACATTTATCACGGACTTAACTCGCTTCACAGGTGCGGCATTATCCAGTTTAAAAGCGACAGAAAAAATCTCCTTCATGTCAGTTTCAACGAACTTACTGAAGATATCGAAGAGATATCCCTTGCTTATAAAAATGCTGAAAAGATTAAACTGCTGCGCCGGGATATTGAAATGCTCAAAAAAAGCGGATTTATCCCGCGTGAAGAACTTTTTGACGCAATATATCCCATGACCGGTGAAATCATATCGCGAAAAATATCCGAAGCTTTCATGAACCTGGTAAATTACCTTAACGAAAAACTTAACCAGGCCACAAACCTCCGGTCAGTCACCTACAGAATAAAATCGTACTTTACCGGAATACCCGTGTCGGAACTTTTTCTTGCGGACTGCCTGCCGTTTATAGTCGACGAGATATTAATGCTTCAGAAAGACTCGGGAATACTTCTTGTACAGGCATCCCGCAGCGAAAACGCAAAGGTTGAACGCGACATGGTGGGCGGCATGCTCGTGGCAATAAACGAGTTTGCAAAGACAGCGTTCAACGGTCAAAGCCCGAAAGAACTTGATGAGATCAGGTACGGCCGCAAAAGGATTATCATCAGGGCCGCTGAAAAATTTCTGCTGGCTTTTGTAGTAAGCGGCGCGCCATCATTTGAATTTATGAACAGCACTGCCACCCTTACTGCGGAGACCGCCGTACGGTACAATAAAAAATTTAAGAAGTTCAGCGGCGACATATCGGTTTTTGCACCGGCAGAATCACGTTTTACAGAATTCATGGCAGCCTTTAATACTCCGCGCGAAGAGGTTAAAAAGATTTCCTACAGAAAACTTAAAATAGTATCAGCACTGATCCTGATACTGCTTATCTCATGGTGCGGATGGTCGGCATGGTGCTGGTATACTGACAGTAAACATGAAAAAGCCGCAATGCAGAGAATAAAAGAATCTGCAGTCCCCAACATGAGTGATGTTTCGGTTGAATATGACCGCGGCAGGGCTACTGTACACGGTTATGCGTCGGATTCAGGCACAATTAAAAACATATCCGCCATACTTGAAACACTTGAATTTACGCGTGAAATTGACAACCGCGTACTTATAGTTGATTTTGCAGCCCTTCGTGAATATTCCGGCATCATTGAAAACCTTAACTCACGCATTGGCGGCCTTGAAACCGAAACTGCACGCAGGAACATTGAAACAATAAAGATTGAATTTGCCATGAACTCAACAGATCTTAACGGGACTGCCAGGAACCACCTTGATCGTGCCGTATCCATTCTAAGAAATTTTAACTCAATAAAAATTACACTCGCCGCTTTCAGCGATTACAATGGTTCAGCAGAGATTAACCAGAACCTGGCTGTTGCACGCATGAACAGCATCTCGGCCTACCTTGCGTCAAAAGGAATAATCCGCGATAGAATAAAGTATATCGACTTTGACCCTGACTTCGTGAAGAATGACCCGCGGGTTATGGCTTCACCCGATTCACGCGGGATCGTGATATACGCTTCTACCGGGGAATAGCACTGCATCATTATTCAGGTTCTGCCTAAAACTCAAAACTAATTCCGTTACACGTTGTCATTTCGAACCCGCTTTATTTTTTTGGGTGAGAAATCTCAGATGCTAAAAACGTAAATACAGATAATAAACCTGATTAATCAAAGATATTTCTCAGTCGCTGTTTTGTTGTATTAAAAATCTTTAACTGAAAGCTCCTTCGAAATGACGGTCCATCACTGTCTGCATAAATTAAAAAACGCCGGGTGGGAGAGTCCGGCGTTTTCGAATGGTACTGCGATGTTGGCTCAGAAATTTATTGTAAAAGCTGCAGAACAGTCTGCGACTTCGCGTTAGCCTGTGCAAGCATTGACGTTGCAGCCTGCGTAAGTATCTGGTACCTTACGAAAGATGACATCTGCTCTGCCATGTCTGTGTCCCTGATACGGCTCTCAGAAGCCTGGACATTTTCGTAAGCGTTCATAAGACCTTTAGCTGAATGCTCAAGCCTGTTATAATACGCGCCCAGGTCAGCTCTCTGTTTTGATACAATTCTTAAAGCTTCGTCTGTCAGGCCTATTACACTGTTGGCCTTACCCGGAGTTGATATCGAAATAAATGTAAGCACTGTGGGATTACGAAGTCCCAATGATGCCGTTGTCATCGTTTCGATAAATACTCTTTCCCTCTGGTGCATGTTGGGCCCCATGTGGAACCACATTGACGCAGTGGGGTGCAGCCTTGCAAATGAACCCGTAAGAATCTTCATCTTGTTGAATTCAGCCTGTGACGCGATCCTGTCGATCTCATCCACAAGTTCAGATACCTCTACCTGGATCAGCTGCCTGTCTTCATCTGAATAGATACCGTTTGCTGACTGTACAGCAAGTACCCTTATCCTCTGAAGAATGTCGTGTGTTTCATTCAGGTAACCTTCAGCAGTCTGAATGAAGGACATACCGTCTTCTGTGTTTCTTTCAGCCTGGCGGAGACCCTGAATCTGAGATCTCATTTTTTCGGAAACAGCAAGTCCGGAAGCGTCGTCACCCGCCTTGTTGATCCTCATACCTGATGAAAGTTTTTCTACATCCTTTGTGATGCTCCAGTCATGGAACTTTAATGTTCTATGGGAGAAAATTGCAGCGATGTTGTGATTTATTATCATTCTATTCCTCCTTGAATTTAAATGTCATCATCCTTGATAACAATGTAAATTTCCAGTTACACATTCAAGGTCGTCTTTATCCGGAGTTTGCAATAACAGGATAACAGGCATTTATTCCGGATTATAGCAGTTTATTTTAATATATAATCTAATTATGCTATATATCTATCTAATATCTATTTTTTGCTTTTTTTTAAAAAAATATTTGTAACAACATCCGCCTGCTTTAAAATCACCTGATAATCAGACATCAGGTCGGTAAAATGGCAAAATATAGTGGAAAAACATTCGTAAATCCGGGCGGGGCGGATAAAGATCAGCTCAAATCACCCGGAAAGCTTAAACTAAATATAAAAAAATTCAAACCGGGCAAAAATCTTTCAAGCATTCCTGTTAAAATACAAACAGCGCTGAAATTTTCCAGGGACAGGCTTGCAGGATTCATCCCCTGGAAAAATAAACCTTCAGGTAGTCCGTCCAGCTCCTCTTTCAAAACAGTTACCCGGCGGAACTCATTCAGCACGCCTTCTCCGGGTAAAACATCTATTGGCACTTTCCCCGGCATTTCTTCAGGCGGCAGGAGCATCTCCTCAAAATCGTTCAATATACCGTCGGGCAGAATCGGAAACATTCTTTCAGGCATAATAGACATGACAAAAGGGGCTTTTACCAATTTTCCGCAATTTTTCAGAAACTATAAAACAATAATTCTTGGAGTGGGTGCGGGATTCATACTCGCATTCATAATCATTCTTGTCATTGATTTCGGACGCGTAAAAGCCCTGGCAACTTACCAGCCAGATGTGACAACAAGAATCTACGACAAAAATAATATTCTCATTGGGGAAATTTTCAGCGAAAAACGCGAGGTTGTCCCTTACGACAGGATACCACAGCATCTCATGAATGCGTTTATA
>JAAYBQ010000098.1 GCA_012730035.1 Spirochaetota bacterium | reverse complement strand
TTCCGCCAGTCATAATAATTGCATCGCCGTTCATGGCACTCTTGACGACTGACGATTTGCCCGATACTTTTTTCGGGATTAAACCTACAGTCCCTACAAATACCAGAGGTTTTCCCTTGTATCGTTTGTCAAAATATATAAAGCCCTGCGGTGTTGGGATTCCTGACGTATTTCCCCCGGCATTTACTCCATGTATAACCCCTTCCATAATTCGGCGCGGTGAGAGCATCTTTGACTCGTGTGATCTGTTTTTATATAACGGTGATCCATCGCACGGCGGAGCAAAACAAAAACCGTAACGGTTGGCAACGGGCTTAGCGCCTATACCGAAGCCTATTGAATCACGATTTACCCCGACAATCCCTGTAATTGCACCACCGAATGGATCAAGTGCGCTGGGACTGTTATGTGTTTCGACTTTGTCAGAAACGATATAATCATCGTTGAACTCAATTCCGCCTGAATTATCCGTAAAGACAGATATGCAGAAATCCTTATCACCCCTGTCGCGTCTGATCTTTTTTGTAGCCTCTTTAATATAAGTCCGGTAGATACCCTCGGGAGTATCGGTGTCAATGGATGAAGCAAAAATTGTATGCTTGCAATGTTCACTCCATGTCTGTGCAATTGATTCAAGTTCAATATCAGTGGGATTGCGCTTTTCTTTGTCTGTAAAATATTCCTTTATTACATTCATCGAAAGCATGTCAAGGGCCAGCGGGCCCCTTCTGTTCCCTGAAAAATCAGCTATGCCATCCCTTCCAATTGCAGCAAGCTCGGCATCATTAACATCAAGATTGACAACATCGGCAACAGTTTTTTCGGACAACGAAACTACAGGTATTGAATAACCAAAACCTTGATTATTAATAAAGTCCTCTCGTGAAAATATACGTGACCTTTGTATGAGCGGATTGTAAAACTCGGAGCATGCGCGTTCTGCTTCTTCACGGGAGCTGAATCCTTTGATAAAATACGAAACTGTTGAAAATACGGATTTTTCCCTGTCCAGCGGCTTCCGGAGTAAATCTTCAATGGATTCACGTACTGTGGCTGCTATATTATCGGTTACTCCAGGTAGATATCCGATCTCGATGCAGTAATCGAATAGTTCCGGAATATATGGCGAGTTGATAGTGTAAGTCTGTGTTACGGGCTGAGCAAGAAGTCCGGCAATATTTTCTGCGTCACCATCATTTAACTCTGCATTAATCAGATAGTTGTCGGATATTGTTACTTTTTCAGTATTGTACCCCAGAGACAGCAGTTTTTTACATATAGTCTCACCTCTGGGGTCGTGAATCTTGTAAAAAACTTCAATCCTGCAAAGGGCTCTATTATTTACAGACATATTATACTCCATGTAGGAATCTGGTAAAAAATATAAGACAAATTGTCCACAATTTTTCTTTTAACAGTTTCCTTTAAAATCTGACATGAATTTTTTAAAGGTACAGCTTCGAAAATTTTTAATTAAATTTTGGAATGCTTTTAACCGAATTGCTGTAAAAAACAGCTGCTCGTTTATTAATCGATGAGAGATTGCTTAATTTTGTCGAAAAACTGCTGATATTTTTTAATGCCGATAAAAAAATATCATACTTAATTCCTTAACTATTTTGTAAAATAAAATGCTTTATTCCCCGCTGCCGAAGGCGGCGGGGGTAATATTATTGCACTAATAAATATTTTTAGGAATAATTACTGAAATAATTTACATCTTTTTCTTGAATTATTATCCGGAAAGAATAATAAGGTAACTATTATGGCTATTACCTGTCATATCAATAAAAAATCAGAGAGGTTATTAATGCTTAAAGTTGAAGAAAACAAGGTTGTTACCTTCGATTATACCCTTACAAATGATTCCGGAGCTGTTCTTGACACATCAGAAAACAGTGAACCACTTTCATACATTCATGGAAGCGGCGAGATTATACCCGGCCTCGAAGCGGAACTTCTGGGTAAGGCGGTAGGATCAAAATTTAAAGCTACTATTAAACCTGAAGATGCTTATGGTCTCAGACTTGATAACTGCATCAAAAAAATTTCAAAAGAACAGCTGGCTCATTTGCCAAATATTGAAGTGGGAATGCAGCTTCAGGCGTACGATGAGCAGGGAATGCAGATTCTGACTATAGTTGAAATAGGCGACAGTGAAATCACACTTGACGCCAATCACCCTCTTGCGGGTCAGACTCTTCATTTTGACGTAGAAATTGTCGAAATACGCGAGGCAACTGACGAGGAGCTTGAATTCGGGCTTCACGGATGCGGTTCTGACTGTGGTGAAACTTGCGGTGATGGGTGCGGCTGCGGTGGTGGGTGTTCCTGCTGATTGCCGGTTTACACATAAGTATAAAAAAACGGCATAAAGTG
>JAAYBQ010000097.1 GCA_012730035.1 Spirochaetota bacterium | reverse complement strand
GTTACAAATAATGAGTATAACAGCGCGACTGAAGTTTCGGCTTCACTCGGTGTAATTTCATCAGCAGGCATCTGAACCTTGTAACCAATTATTAGTTGTATTTAAGTCCTCCTCTCCATACAATCATAAAAATGGAGAGGAGATAGTTTATCCTGCTAGTCAAAAACCGGCCATATCAATACTGCATACACCCTGACTTTTTTTATATTTTTATTTACAATATATTACATTCTGTATTATCTTAGTGTATTAACAAAACTGGTGGTGATTAAACAATGCCGATAACTATGTCAAATAAAGTGATCCTGATAACAGAGGTTCCGAGGATTACAACATCAATAAAACTCGCACTTAACCAGGTGGGACTTGAAATTGTCAGCGATTATCCGGCATTAAGCTCACTTTCGGTTATGCGCACGGGCATAGCGAAGAGCGGAAAAACAGCGTTCATAAGGACTGAACTGCTTCGTTTTATTAAAGAAAGGGGATTCCCGCGCGCTATTATCATGGACTGTAAAATAAACCCCAGCCCCCTGCCCGATGCTGCGGCTGACATGTTCAAGATATTCAAAACATTCCTTATTGCATATATCATTCTGCGCAAGGGGGAAGAGTACGGCGGGCTTAAAGGTAATTTTATTCTTCTTACAAAGGGTTCCGCGTTCGAAAAAGAAACAGGCATAGGGAGCAATCCAAGGGCTGCCATTGAACTGTTATCGACACAGAACCCGGAGATAAACATTCTGATTGACGAGATGAAGAATAGCGAAGATCTTTTTAACTCGCTCTTTACAATATCACTTCTGGACGCGGAACAATCGACTGACGTTCTCAGGGAAGCGATTGTAAAATTCATCACCCGGACAAAATAACCGGGCTGGAACTAACCCCTTAATGACAGAAAAAGCACCCTGAAAAATGCGTAGGCAAAAAGATTGAACCTGGCGAACTCATAGACTGAAACAAGCTTATCGGCAGTGGCAACAACATGGCTCTCCTTGTAAACAGGCCTGGTTCTGCATATAGGGAACATATGCGATGCAATTATATTCTCTTCAACATGATTCAGGCTGAAATACTGCTTTGAATTCTCCAGCGCTATCTGGGGATGCAACCTGTGCCATTCCCTTCTTGTGTATTTTTTCACATCATCTTCGGTGAAAAAATCATGCAGAAGCGCCCCCCGCGTAACAGTATTAACATCAAGACGCATAATTCTTGCCATCAAAAAACTCAGGTAACCGACACGCGTTATATGATCAAGCCTGCTTATTCCGTGATGAGTGGCATTTTCAAGCTCACGGTACTTATCAACACTTACCATCTCTTCACGCAAAGAGTTGTATTGCTTTCTGGCTTTTTTCATATAAAAACAGATACCCCGTGGCAAAATATATTAACAATGAGACAAATTTACCATTGCAATGTTACCTGACTAATACTGCTCTTTTATGTCAACAAAGAATCGTGTTGTTTTACCCTATCGCAGGGTTAAGGCATGCCTTACCGCTGCAAGATGAATTCCCCCTGGCGTAATGCCTTCTCTACGGCCTCTCTGCAACCTTTATGTACAGGTTCAGCCTGGCCCTTTTTCTCCATACCTCAATTTTCAGGGTTTCCCCGACGGGTGACTCGTCAACAATAGACACCAGGTCGCCGTAATTTCTTACGGGCCTGCCGTTTACAGAGAGTATCACATCACCGGGAACAATTCCCCCGCTCTCAGCCGGGCTATCTTTAACGATCTGCCCCACGAAAGCGCCGTCGGCATTCTGCAGCCCCAGCCTTAAAGCCGCGTCCTCATTCATGGGTGCTATCTTTACCCCTATGTAGCCGCGCTTTATCTTTTTGTACTGCTTAAGCTGCTCGAGTACGCTCTTTGCAGTATTTACCGGTATGGCAAACCCAAGCCCCACATTGCCACCCGACTGTGAATATATCATGTGGTTAATCCCTATGACCTCGCCGTAAATATTCAGCAGGGGACCTCCGCTGTTCCCGGGATTGATCGAAGCATCGGTCTGTATGTGCGACTGTGAATCACCCATAAGGTCAAGATCCCGCCGGCCTGTTGCGCTTACCACGCCCACTGTAAACGTGCTGCTCAGTCCGTAGGGATTACCTATTGCTATGGCCCAGTCTCCCACACTTACAGTGTCCGAATTGCCGAAGTAGACCGGTTTAAGTTTGCCGTCGGGCTTAATTTTAAGCAGCGCCAGGTCTGTCCGCTCATCCAGACCGATAATATCGGCCTGGTAGACATCTTCAGCCACCTTGACATTCACCTTATCAACACCGTTCACCACGTGAAAGTTTGTGCAGATATACCCATCCTCTGAAATTATAAATCCAGTGCCAAGCCCCGTTACCTTCTGCGTCCTGTTCTGCTGCAGCTCCCTGGGAAAAAAATCCCTGTAGAACGGATCATCAAAAAAAGGATGCCGCTGGCGCTTGACTGTCTGCTCAGTGCTTATATAGACCACGCTATCCCTGTTAAGTTCAAAGACCTTTCTGAAAGACTCCTGGGCCTTTACCGTATCGGCCGTAACCTTGTCCCCCCTGAGCGGGGACTGGTTTGTGTTGCCGAATACTCCGCTAACTCCCGATTTGCAGAAAACCCCGGTAACAAGAAGCATCATAAGTGCTCCCGCAGCCATGGCAGCGCCTGTTCTGTAAAAACCACCCGTTTTCATGTAATACTCCGTTGATTTATTTATTAAAAATACCCTCCCCGGCAAAAGGGGGATCATCTTATTATGTTGCGAAAGAATAGTTTTTGTTAAAAAAAATCGCGCTGATTGCAGGAGACAGGCGGGAAATCATATTCTATTATTCTGTTGACATTCAGACCACTTCAGGTATCTTCGAATAATAAGAGGTAAACATGGTATGCTTGCAGGATTGGCTGAACTGATAATAATCTTGATTATAACCGGAGCAATTATTTTTGCCCTCTATCTGCTGTTGCGTATTCTGTACATTTACACTCTCTACAGGGCTCTACAGGCAACTGAACAGTACCACTCAACAGCACCGGGCCTTGCCTGGCTTCTGCTGATACCGGTATTCTCCCTGGTATGGCAGTTCTACATACTTGAGAAACTTACACAGGGTATTAAGGGAAAATTCGATGCCAACGGAAGGGAATGCGGCGACGCGGCATACAGTATAGGCCTTGCCTGTTGCATTCTTGGATGCGTCAACTTTATACCATACCTGAACTTTCTCACCCTGCTGCCATACATTGGTGTATGGATTGTCTACTGGGTAAAGATAAAAGACTTTAATCACGAGATGGAGATGATGCTGCTGTAATATTTAACAGCAGTTCCGTTTTATGGATTATTCTGCATATACAGGCAACAGGTCGACCGTATCGGAATACATGCATACTGTTTCGGACGGAGTGCGTTTGCGCATAATCGACTTTAAACCTGTCTCGAAAAAAACGAACTCTCCGGTAATAATCTTTATAGCTGGATGGATTTCACTCATTTCAGGGTGGAGGGAATTCCTTGCGGCGCTCACACCCCGTTACCGGGTAATCTACGCAGAGACCAGGGAGAAACACTCTTCAGATGTACCGGACATAAAGGCAGCCTCATTTGACATGCGGCGAATGCAGAATGACATTGCAGATATTGTCACCGGACTTACGGGACAAAAAGAAGCCTTTATTCTTGCGGGGAGCTCCCTTGGGGCATCGGCGATAATGGAATACTGCAGGTCTGCCGGACGCATGCCCCTTTGCACAGTGCTTGTGGGCCCTAACGGGGAGTTCAGGTTTCCCCGGTTCCTCGGCAGCCTTATACCCTTTATCCACCCTTCACTATATTTTGCAGTTAAACCAATAGTTAAATGGTACCTGCGCAACTTCAGGGTAAACAGCGCGGCCGAAAAAGAACAGATAGAAAAATACGAACTGACCCTGGACTATGCTGATCCATACAAACTTAAAAAGAACGCGCTCGGTGTAAAGAACTGGTCGATGTCGCAGGGTAACGGGAAGATACCCGTACCATCACTTATACTTGGAGCCACAACCGATTCCCTTCACAGCACGGGCCACCTGAAGGAACTGCTTCCTTTTTTTGACAAACCGCAATATGTGGAGCTTATGAGCAACAGGGAGACTCACAGCGTGAAGGCCGCGCAGGTTATGACCAGGTACATAGAGAGGATCGCCCGTTCCGCGGCGAAGGTCTGATTCTACCCGAATTTTATTCAATATTAACTCAATGCCCCGGAAACAACATAATTACTATTCATACACACCTGTCTTCTACCCACGGGAAGGGTTTACGCGCTTAACGGATTATCACGCAGAGGAGCAGAGATCACAGAGAAAGGATTTAAGGATGTCTTACGCCAGGTCGCAAAGACGCGAAAAGAAGAAGGAGTTTTTTATATGCGGATTAAGTTTTATGCACCCCCTGATGGGGACGCCGATAAAAGTTTATAAACAGGATAAACTTTTATCGGCCGTGGCCGGGCAATAAATGGCTCGCCCTTTACTCCGTACTATCGGGTCTGAAAGCACCCTCTATCTTCTCCCTGAGTATATCTATGTATTCAAATACCGCGGGTACAACAACCAGTGTAATAACCGTTGAGAGTATAAGTCCGCCCATGATGGCAACACCCATACCTGTCCTGTACTTGGCTGCCTCGCCCGCTCCAAGTGCCACAGGGAGCATACCGGCAAGCATGGCAAAGGTGGTCATAAGAATCGGCCTGAGCCTCACCTTGCCCGCGTGAAGTATGGCATCTTTTCTTGACATTCCGGCCCGCACACCCTCGAGCGCAAAGTCCACGAGCAGAATGGAGTTCTTTGTAACAAGGCCCAGCAGCATGACTATCCCGATCATACCGAACATATCAAGCATCTTGCCCGTAATGAGCAGCCCGAAGAACGCTCCCGAAAGGGCCGGCGGCAGGGCAAAGAGAATCGTAAATGGTGTTATAAACGACTCATAAAGACTTGAAAGCACCAGGTAGATAAATATAATTGAAAGTACAAATGCCACTATTATGTTCTGCACCATATCCTTGAAGCTGTCCGCCTGTCCTATAAAGGCATAGCTTACACCTTCGGGCAGGGGCAGCTCCTTTTCCAGTATCTGCACTGTCTTTTGAATGTCTGATCCTATAGCTCCACCCTTTGCAAGGTTAGCCGTTACCTGCACAGTCCTTGCCCTGTCCTGGCGCAGAATGGTAGCAGGCCCCGACGTAACCTTTCCAGATGCAATCATAGAGAGCGGTATCATGCGCATCTGCATGTTAGGCACCTTTGTGTCATTGAACGAAGCCTGCAGGTTCCTCTGTTCGGGCTTAAGGCGCACACGCACGTCGTACTCAAGTCCCTTCTCCCTGTACTTGCCGGCCACAGCACCGTCCACATGTATTCGCAGCTCGTAACCGGCAGTCCTGTTGTTTACACCGGCCATGAGCATCTTCTTTTCATCCATCTTAACCTGGAACTCGGGCATGCCCGCCACAAGGCTTGTCTTCAGTTCGGTAAGGTCGGGCACAGCCTTGAGCTTTTCAATAAGCTTTGCCGAGTATTCATTAAGCAGGTCAAGGTCCTCCCCCTTTATGGCAAGCATAAAGGGCTTGTTACCTCCGCCTCCGCCGACGCGCGTATATGTATCGACCGAAGGTTTGGCATAAGCGAAATCTTTAAGTATATCCCTTATTACCTCCCGGAGCTCTGCAGTTGTCCTGGTCCTCTCTTTCATGGGAACCATGAATACACCAAGGGAAGCAGTATTGTAGCCTGCAGTACCGGTACCAACCTGTACCGACATGTAGTTCAGTTCGGGGATAGCCTTTATGCGGTCTGCAATCTTCTGTGCCACGACGTTTGTCGCGCCAAGGCTTGTACCCGGGGGAAGCTCTATGTTTACCTGGTATTCACCCTCATCGGCATCGGGCTGAAAGGTCTTTTTGATTGCGCCGAACGCGCCAAGGCTGAGTATAAATACCAGCGTGGTTATGCCCACAATAATTATGGGCCGGTCAATGGCAAACTTTGCTATACCGGAATACTTATTCTCCAGCCAGAGCTGGAACCTGTCAAAATTACGCACAATAAAGTTGTTCGCCTTGCCCCTGGTTCCCGCGAAATAGGCCGAAAGGAGCGGGGCCACAGTCATCGCGTCAAAAAGGCTTATGACCATGGCGAAAACAACGGTCAGTCCGAACTGTTTAAAAAACCTTCCTATAATACCCTCAAGGAATGCTATGGGCAGAAAGACCGCTATAATTGTAAGCGTCGTTGCTATAACAGCCAGCGCCACCTCCATTGTTCCAAGCTCGGCAGCCTCAAACGGCTTATGTCCGCCCTCTATTTTCCTGAAGATATTCTCACGAACAACGATGGCATCATCCACCAGAAGGCCTATTGTAAGCGAAAGCGCAAGGAGCGACATTACATTAAGGGTAAACCCCATAAAGTACATAAGCACAAAAGCTCCAAGCAGCGAGTTGGGAATCGCGATACCTGTAATAATTGTGGAACGTATGTTCCCCAGAAAAAGGTAGACCACTATAATTGCCAGTATTATGCCTATGAGCATGGTCTCTTTTACGTCATTAACATTATTCCTGATCATCTTTGCAGTGTCATAAATAAAGACCAGCTTTGAATTGCCCCCCACCTTCTGTATTACCTTGTTGGCAGGATCAATTCTTTTCATTACACCGTCGGCAACCGCAACCGTATTTGCCCCCGACTGCTTGAATATATCAAGGATAAGGCAGGACATCATTTCCCGCTTTACGTTCTTCTTTTTATCTTTATTTTTTGTCTCTGCTGGTTTGTCACCCGAAAGAGGAGCATTGGCTTTAACCTCAAAAGGGTAGTAAAGAAATGCCATGGTAGTCATATCCACAAGACCGTCAGTAACTGTTCCCAGCCTGCTTATGGTTGTGGGATTGTTATAGTCCCCTGAGAAGGAGACAACGGTGTTGCGCAACTGGTCAAGATTCTTGAATTCACCGATTGTCCTGAACGTGGTAACCCTGTCCCCCCTGTCAAAATGCCCCACGGGCACGTTGGCGCCCGAGCTCTCAAGCCTGTTCACTACAACGGTTGCAGGTATCTGGTATTCATTAAGGCGGTTCCTGTCAAGGTTCACGTGTATTTCGCGCTGCGTTCCACCCGATATCCTTACCTGCCCCACGCCCATTACGTGTTCAAAAAGGGGCTTAATCTGCTCCTTTGCCACGTCGTACATCTCTGCAGGCGGGAGTTCCGAAACAAATGCAAGGGTAAGTACGGGCTGGTCAGTAAAGTCGAACTGCTGAACTACGGGCTCGAACTCAAGGTCTTCAGGCAGCCTGTTCCGGGCAGCGTCGACCTTTTCGCGCATCTTCTGTTCAGCATACTTGATGTCCATGTCAAAGTCGAACTCGACAATGACTATTGAAACACCATCCATGTTTCGCGAAGAAATCCTCTTGATTCCGGCTATGGTGCTAACCTGCTCCTCTATGGGCTTGGTTACAAGTTTTTCGATCTCTTCGGGAGATGTGCCCGAATAAACAGTGTAAACTACGACCACCGGAAAATCTATGGGTGGGAAAAGGTCAACACCGAGTCTGTTAAAACCGATTACACCCATTACCATCATAAGTATTACGATACATGTTATGAAAATCGGTCTTTTTATGGAGAGTCTGGCTATATTCATATAATACTCCAGGGATCTGTTATACCGGCTGTATAATAAAATAAAACGCGTAATCAGTCAGAATTTAATTAACTGGTTAATTAAATTATTAACGTCCAATTTGGCAACAAAAAATTATTACCAGATCGACGAAAAACCCTATGCTGCCGGCCGTATTACCAAAGGGGGCGGCCCTCTTTAATGTTTCTGTTTCATCTGTCCGTCATCTGTCCGTCATCTGTCCGTCATCTGTCCGTCATCTGTCCGTCATCTGTCCGTCATCTGTCCGTCATCTGTCCGTCGCCCCACTCAGCCTGCTTCAGAATAGTGTAAACGCATATAAATAACTGCACGGGGGATTAAAACCGGTTTATTATGACAATTTTTCCACTGAACATAAACGGGCCGGTGATTTTGTCTTGATTTTTAGACATGCTGCTTAAACGTAAATCTATCGTTTTAACAGTCTCCTTAAAAATTAAAGGCACGGCACGGTGAAACTTTCAGAACTCATATACTTTTACGAAGGGGATTACATATCGCACACATGGTACCTTTACCGCGGTATAGGTTCGTCAAACTTTATGGTTATAAAGGGTGACAGCCAGGTAATGATCGATTCTGGCATAACCAGCGGCCCCCACTCCCGCCGTATAAAGGCGCAGCTTAAACAGGACGGAATAAAACCGGGTAATACATCAACCATTCTGCTGTCGCACACTCACCCTGACCATGTTATGCACGCCAAGAATATGAGCAGAAAGAATCCGCTCTCGTTTATTACGCACATTGACGGCGAACAGATGAGCCACAGAAGCAGTTTTCAGTTTGAGGCGCACTACAACTACCCTGAATTTGTCCTCAGGGAGATCTTTAACACGCCGGTATGGATGGCACGCTTAATAGTCAGAACTTTTTTTGACTTCGACTATATAAGGCCGGACCGCAAGGTTAAAGACTTTGAACTGCTTAACCTGGGCACGGACGCACGGATAATCCCCCTGCCTTCACACTTTCCCGGCCACATTGGAGTCTATTTCCCCGCAGAGAAAATACTCTACTCCGCCGACCTGTTCGATTTCAGGGTCGCCGAGGGCGGCATAATAAACAACGCCCAGTCTTCCTATTCCAGTGCCTTCAGCGACATTAAAAGATTGAGCGGCCTTGATGTCGAGGTCATGGTTCCCGGGCACGGAAGAATAATCCGCGGCCGGTCAATGGTCAGGGTAACGCTCGACAGAATAATGCAGGGGACTCATGATTACCAGGTTCTTATAAAGAGAGCGGTGTCAGGGCCTGCCGCAGGCAGGACTCTCTCTGAAATCACATCATCCATATTCCACGACTCAAACGCCTACAATTTAACAGCAAGAAAGATTATTATATACAACACGCTGACGCACATGAAATCAGAAGACAGGGCAGACTATACCCTTAAAAACGGAAGGGCCTTCTGGCGCGCATAACAGAAGAATATTGACAGAATGGATAAAAGAGAATGAAAAGTACGGGACGCCTACTGAAAGCAGCTGAACTCCGCGTATCATACTACCCGCTGATGCTCATTGCATCACTCGCATGGCCGCTATACTACAACACCGGGCCCCTGCAGTACGGATTATTTTCATACACTCTTCAGCAACTCTCCCTGTTCGCGCTGCTGCAGTCTATAGACACTCTCAGCCCGTGGCGAAAACTTAAATATGCCGCGGCCGGAATCGCGTCGTGCTATGTGTTCATGGTACACTTTAACGCGTTCCTGCTGTCAATTACTTCAATGAACCTGTACGAATCACTTGTTGTCCTGGCTACGGGGGGTGATTTTATCTACACGCTTGAAGAGGCAGGCTTCTCAACGGGCCTTATAATCGCGGTGGTAATGCTCATGGCCCTTGTTTTTGCAACGGGAGGCGCGATATACAGGTTTATGCCTGCCATTATCACGGTAAAGAAAAAAGCTGCCCTGTTCCCGCTGCTGACCTTTACCCTGTGCGCGTCTCTCTTTACAGCCGAACAGATAATAAACAGGGATACCCCCGGGTTCTTCTGGCGCAGAATATACCCGCTATACATTGAACTCTTTTCGAC
This sequence comes from Spirochaetota bacterium, assembly GCA_012730035.1. GTDB lineage: Bacteria > Spirochaetota > UBA4802 > UBA4802 > UBA5550 > JAAYBQ01. Next base: position 6,611 of record JAAYBQ010000097.1, on the reverse strand, counting down.
CGGGAAGAATACGCTCACACTGAAGATGGACCACTCCAGACTCACCGGCGATGGACTGTTCGCCTCTGTCACAAGTGCATCCAATCCTAAGAATGTTCTGGTTGTAATACTCGAAAGCTTCAGGGCTGACAGTATAAGCAAAGATCTTTCACCTGAGATGGCCATGCTCGCGCGTGACGCGTTCGCCTCGCCGGCATACCATACCGGCGCAATATACACATCCCTCGCGTGGAACAGCCTGCTTATGGACAGTCCGGCGCACACCTTTTCACAAGACATAGAGTACGACAGGCTGCACAACCCCGGTTCATCCATTCTGCGCGTATTCAGGAACGCGGGGTACAGAACTTATATGGCATTCTCTGCCAACATGGAATGGAAGGGATTCCATAAAAGGGTTAACGGCGCGGACAGCCTCATCGATAACTACTATTGCGCCTACCTGAACAGGACAGAAGATAGAAACCTTATAGACAACCGCACAACAGCACGAGCAGTTGAATGGATTAAAGAGTCCCGGCGTTCAGAACCCTTTGCCATGATACTGCAACTCGATTCGACGCACTGGACATATTATGCCGACCCTGAACACAGAATATCAATGCCCTGTGCCGGGAAGGATGTAAACATTGCGGCACTGCGCAATCCCGCAGACATAGAACTGCTTGCCAACAGGTACAGAAATTCAGTAAGGCAGGTGAACGCCTGCATATCGCGCATAACAGGCGCGCTTAAAGATAAGGGAATATTTGAAGATACCGCGCTGGTAATAGTATCGGACCACGGCGAGGGATTCGCTCCGGGCATGATAGGTCACAGTGTGCTGCACGATGACATAAAGAAACCGGCATTCATAATGCGCCTGCCCGGCAAAGTAAAGTACGCTTCGCAGGAATATATTGCGGACACCGCCATATTCCCCACACTCTTTGATTACCTGGGTATAAAAGTTACCGGGGGCCTGTTACGCGGCAGGTCACTGCTTGACCCCGGATACAAAAAGAAAAGCGTGCTTTCATTCCACGGGAGCCTGCTCATGGCTGACCTCACTTCAGTGGAATACAGGGTGCTCTTCAGGATAAACATGGCGGATGATTTAATAAGCTTTACACCGGTTTATGCAACAGATAGTTCAGGCAGGATTATTACTGACACTGAAAGTACTGGCTGGCAGAATGATCTGCGCGAAATATTTACAAGGTGAAGATCGCGCCTCAGACAGGGCAGATGGAGCGTTAACCGGTACAGGCTGGCACGCGCGGTGCAGGTGAATATAATCTGCATGCTGCCGGACGCGATGTGTAACAACTATCAGCGCCATACATGAATATACTTATCGCGCAATTATACTATAAATTCACCCGGTTAACAGAATCAGCCAACACCCGGGTCATAAAATTCAGGGGAAGAGAACAATATGATTATCCCGGAACATGAAATCAGGGAATCGGCCATAGAAGGCCGCGGTGTTTTTCTCAAGAGCAATGTAAAGAAGGGTGAACTGCTCGTAATATATACTTACGGCATAAGTGAACTTATACACAAGGAGTACCATGACCAGGTGTGCCGGGACCTGGAGAACTCTCCACACAGGGATGTTGTCGATTCCAGCGTGCGTTACGTGGACAACTGGTTTATATTTGACGCGTATTCAAAACATAATTTATGCTTCGGCAGCCGTGAAGGTGACTTTGTGAACCATTCATTTGAACCGGCAATGATATACCACTGCGGGCTCTGCTTCGCGGCACGTGACCTTAAGGCCGGCGATGAGCTGACCGTTGACTACAGGTATTTTATGTCAGAGGATCTTGAGGGTTTCTGCGACAGGCACACGGGCAGGCAGATACGCGGCTTCAGCGGGCGCGAGGCCTTTGTGCGGTCACTGCGGCAGCTTAACGGTATCTTCAGTGATGAACAGGTTTCCTGATACGCAGCATAAGCGACAGCAGGCCTCCGGCAAATGACGCCGCAGCTGCGACAACAAAAGCCATGGTGTATGACCCCTGTGAATCGGCAATCCTGCCCGCGACAAAGGGGCCAAACACCTGCCCTATCCCGAAGAACAGAGTTAAAAAACCGAGCCCCGCAGGGGCGAGGGCCGCTCCGAGCACGTCGCCTGCGGCCGCAGCCATAATTGCAGGTATACTCCACGCGGTGAGCGAAAAAAGCAGCGCGGACAGATAGTAGCCCGGATCGGACTTCCATATTCCGAACACAAGGTAACATAGAAACTGCAGCATGAACACCGCGGCCAGCCCGTACCTGCGACCGGCCCTGTCCGAGAATGTTCCCCAGATAAACCCGCTCGCTATGCTCACTGCGCCTACTGTTGACCATAACCTGCCCGCTCCCTCGATGGTAAAACCCGCCTCCCAGTTAAGGTAACGCACAAAAAATGTTACGTAGATTATGTACGAGAACCCGAACAGTGTGTATATAAGCGCCAGATGCCAGACCTCGAATTTTTTATAAACAAGCCTGAATGATTCCGCCAGTGAGGGCTGCACGCCCTTAGGGGGTACCGGCAGACCTGAAGTGTCGCCGCACGTGCGCAGGCCCATTTCGGCAGGGCTGTTCCGCAGAAAGAGAGCGCACATAACGGCAATTAACATCGTCACCGCGGCCAGAAAGAACCATGAATACCTCCAGCCCTGTTCCCCCCCTGCTTCAAGTATTACTGGAATAACAAGTCCTGTTAAAAGCAGGCCGAAGCTGGAGCCGCTCACGGTTATCCCCGCAGCAAGACCGCGCCTTGAAACGGCAAACCATCCTATAACAAGTCCCATGACAGGAATATTTGTTCCGCCCCCTCCCATACCGGCAAGGATGCGTCCTGCCAGTGCAGTAAAAAAATCGGGTGCAAGGCCTGTAATAATCATTGAAACCGAGATGAGCCCCATAAAAAAGGTTATAATAAGACGCGGGCTGAACCGGGTCGAAAGGATGCCGCAGGCAAGGGCAAGAACAAGGTAACCCGCGAGATTCCCGGTTGCAAGGTCGCCGGCAGCGGCATCGTTAAGAGACAGACCTGTTTTCATTGATGGAAGTATCATTGTATAACCGAACCTGGCAAGGCCCAGGGCTCCGCAGACCGTTGTAACCGCAAGTATGAGTATTATCCAGCCGTAATGTATTCGCTTGTTCTTTTCCATGTTAAGTTCCCTGGAATAGTTTATTTATGAAGATATAAAAATGCAGTATTAAACAGTCCCGGCCTGACAGTAAAGCAGTTTTTGAATGTTGAACCATATTCCCGGAGCATGGATGCATTGACCCTGATTCAATATACACTCCATATTGAATCAGTAAAAATTCACTATCCCCTTATAACAACAGCATGGAAATTTACGCCCGGTATTTCTTTCCCCTCAGCCTGAAAAAAATAAAGATTCCTGCGGCAAAACAGGCCAGCCCCGCACAGAAAAAAGTGAAGGGCGCGCCAATCCTGTGAGAAACATAACCTGCTGCAAGACTGCCCAGCGGCGCCGCGCCTGTAAAAGCCATTATATAGAAACTGATCACCCTGCCCCTCTTGTCGCTCTCAGAGACAGTCTGAAGAATTGTATTGCATGAAGCTATTACCACAATGGTGCTGAAACCGGCCAGTGCCAGCATAATTATAACAGTAAAAAGCAGCGGCGGCGCAGCGAGCAGCATAAAAGCCGCGGCAAGGCTGAACATGCAGAGATTTATTACTCCGCCAAGCCCTTTAATACTTGTGCGCATCGCAAGGAACATGGTTGCCGAAAGCGCGCCCGCGCCCGCGCCGGACACAAGGAATCCGAAGGTGTGCGAATCCCCCATAAGCACCTCGCTCGCAAATATAGGCAGCAGCACGGGGAACATCATTGAAAAGAATGAAGTGAATGCCACTACCGCGAGCATATCCCTGACCAGCCTGTTATGGCGCACGTACCTGAATCCCTCATGCAGGTCGTCAAGAAATCTTTTGCCTGAATAATTCTTCGCGCTGACAAACCTCATGATCAGCAGTGCCCAGGCAGAGGCAAGGTAGCTTGCACTGTTCACGGCAAAACATACAGCCTCGCCGGCTACTGCCACGACAATACCGGCTATTGCAGGGCCGATCAGCCTTGAACTGTTGAATGCGGCAGAGTTGAGAGCTATCGCGTTAGGCAGGTCTTTTTTGTCGTCAATTATCTCCATGAGAAAAGCCTGCCTTGTGGGCATCTCGAAAGAATTTATTACTCCCAGCGCCAGACTCAGAGCTATTATATGCCACGGCGCTATTATTCCGGTAACAGTAAGAAGAAAAAAAATAAATGCCTGGAGCATCGAGAATATCTGTGTGCCAAGAAGTATGTTGCGCCTGTTCCACCTGTCGCCAAGCGCACCGGTAAGCGGCGAAAGAAAGAATACCGGAATCTGCGCGCAAAATACCACTGTACCGAGTAGTATTGCGGAACCGGTCAGCCTGTACGCCAGCCAGCTTACCGCAACCTGCTGCATCCACGTACCGATCAGCGATACAGCCTGCCCCGTAAAAAAGAGCCTGTAGTTTCTGTATCTCAGTGATCGGAATGCGTGCCTCAGGCCCGCGCCTGCCCTGGCATGAAATCCCCTGTTAAACGGTATAACTTCCATGCAGTCTGTAAATCACCCTGAAAACAGGTGTCAAGGATTTTGCGGAATTAAAACAGATCCCCCGGATGCCGCGCATAAGCCCCGTACCGGGACCTGCCTGTAAGGGTATGACTTATAGTAACATGAGCATCGCGACTATTGCGGAGGCGCAAAGCAGGACTACCCCCAGCAGAACAAAAAGCCTTCTGAGCTGATTGCTCCTTCGCTGCTGCTGATGGTCTTTATACTGGATCAATCCCCTATCTGTAAGTACGGGCCCTCCCCTGTAGTAAAGGCCCCGCACCTCGCCGAAGTGCTTATTAACAACAAATGCGTCGGCATCAAAATATCCCACATCTACAAGCTCGAGCACAGTGCGCATGATGTCCGGATCATTAATGGATACAGGACGGCCATCACCTGATGCTTTCATGTCGAGCATCATATCCATGACCGGGAAATAACGTTCCCGGCCCTTTTCAAGAATCTTCATCTCTTTTTTATAATCCATAAATACAGTATGATTAATGCCATGTAAATGTCAACAAATCCCCCTGCCAGAGCCCGATTATTAGAAATTGAAACGCCCCTTTTATCGTTGACTCCTGCATGTGCTTTGCTTAATTTATACAGACGCATAAGTCAAACCTGCTACTCGAGGAGTATTCTATGAACAAAAGGTTTTACATAATATTCACGGTAATTCTAGTAATCTATTTTATATTAAAGTATTTATCAGGCTTTTATATCGACTTCGAATGGTTCAGACAGAACAACGGCCTGAGCGTGTTCTGGGTCCTTTTTATGACAAAATTCAATGTACAGGCCATGTTCGGAACAATATTCATTGTACTGTTCCTGCTTAACTTTCTGATGATCAGGATTCTTGGCGGCAAGGGCAGGTTCTTTGCTGAAAACTTTCTGGACAGGATAAATATCCCCGCCATCGGCTCGTCAAGAAAACTGCTGCTTTTAATCGTCACTGCTGTTGTCATTTTTACAGGCTTTGTAATGGGAGGCGGGGCCTCGGCATTCTGGAAGGAATACCTGATGTTCAAAAACTCGGTACCCTTTACCGGATTCCCCGCTGATCCCGTATTCGGCAGGGACCCCGGATTCTACGTATTTTCCCTGCCCTTCTACAAGTTCCTGTACGGCTGGTTCATGAGCACACTTGTAATCATTACCATCTTTACAGTTCTACTACACGTCCTTAACGGCGCGATACAGAAGACTGTCCGGGGCGTTGACCTGTCCCCCTTCAGCAGGGCGCATATTTCAATTATGCTGGCAATGATGGTTATACTTTACGGTCTCAGCTACCAGCTGGCGGCTTATGAACTTCTCTTTTCACAGATAGGCAAATTCTACGGTGCGGGCTATACAGCAGTCAACGCCAACCTGCTGGCCTACAGGGCTGCAGAGGTTATATCATTTATTGCGGGCGCGCTCCTTATTTTTAACGTATTCAAGCGGAGTTTTAAACTCCCTGTTATAGTCATGCTCACGCTTATACCCGTTTACTTCATACTCGGGGTGATCTACCCTGCGCTGCAGCAGAGATTCATTGTCGTACCTAACGAACTGGGCAAGGAGACTCCGTATATCCAGAACAATATCAACTTCACCAGGCTTGCCTACGGCATTGACAGGGTCGAAGAGATCCCCTTTGCCAACAAGCGTGAACTTACATACGCAGACATTCTTAAAAACAGGGAGACGCTTGAGAGTGTACGGCTGTGGGACTGGCGCCCCCTGAAGCAGACATACAAACAGCTCCAGGAACTTAAACAGTATTACTACTTCAACGACGTAGATGTAGACAGGTACGTGATCAACGGCAAAAAGATCGCGGTCAACCTTTCAGCCCGTGAACTTACAATAGAAAACCTGGGTGTTAATTCTCAGACATGGCAGAACCAGCACCTTATCTATACCCATGGTTACGGCCTGGTAATGAGCCGTGTTGACCGCATAACATCCGAAGGCCTTCCCGTGCTAATAATTAAAGACATACCTCCGGT
>JAAYBQ010000096.1 GCA_012730035.1 Spirochaetota bacterium | reverse complement strand
TGTAAGGTACTTTATTTTAGAATCAACAAGCGCAACAGCAGCCCTGCTCCATTCGATCTCCTTCTCGACAAGGTCGTATCTTCTGGATTCGCCCATTTCAGCCTTAAGTTTTTCTATTTCAAGCTGCGAGTTGTAGAGCTCGAATCTTCTGCGTGAAATTTCTATCATCTCCCATGCGTTTTTTATACCATGACAGATATTGACCACTTCAACAGATATGCTCTCAACCGTAACCTTCTGTTCATCATCTGACCTGGCATAATCGATCCTGGTCTCGGCGATTGCGCGCTTATACTGCATGTTGTCCATTATATTCACATAAGCGTTGCGCGAGCAGGCCCTGCTGTTGCCATTACCATCCTCGTTATATCCCGCGCCTCCACCTGCAGTGTTACCGAAGATTGCCGTTGAAAGTTTCACATTAACACCCCAGCCCTTCTCCCTGGGCGGGAATTCCTCACCGCTTAATGAATAATTCAGTCCCACGGAAAGGTTCGGCATGTAATAACTCTCTGCGATCTCCATGTTCATCCTGCTTATTTCGCTCCTGACCCTGCTGCTTTCGACCTCTTTCCTTTTACGTACAGCAAGTGAAATCATTTCGTTCTCATCAATTCTGTCGGGAGAAATAAAAATAAAATCGCTGTTCAGATCCCCCTGAATAAGTACAGGTATTCTCCAGTCGATTCTGAGCAGCAGTTTGAACTGCTTAAGATCCGACTCGTAACTGTCGATTGCCTCTTTCAATGAGAGCTCAATCTCGCTTATCCTGGCCTCGATCTCCATAACTGCCAGCCTGGTTGCATCACCAAGTTCACATTCCCTGCGGATAAAGCCGAGCTGCATGTTCCCCATGTCCAGTGTCATGCGGTAGATTGTTATGGAATCCTTAAGCCTTAGAAGATTAAGAAAGGCGGTGCGCACCTGAACGATCAGCCTGCCCAGGGCAATGCGGTAGTCGTTGCCGGCCACAAGGGCATTAAGCTTAGCCACGTTGTAGTTGAGGCTTCTTCTGCCGCCATCCAGCAGAACAAACTCTCCGTTTACCGAAATCTTTGCCTGCCTGCTGTCGGCAGCCCTGATTCGAACTTCGTCTGTCTGCATGTAACTGAATGTTACCGACGGGAAATACTCCCTGAAGTTTTCGTCAATAACCAGGTCGTAAACCTCTTCGCGAGCCATGATCTCTTTTAGTTCAAAACTGTTGGAGACAGCCATGCCTACAGCCCTCTCTATATCCAGTACAAGGGTGCTGCCGCCGCTTCCCTTATCAGAAACAGTCTCAGTTACCGGGAACAGGCCTGACGGCAACAGCAGCAGCATAAAAAGATGAGTTAAAATGGTCTTCCTCTTCATATTGACCCGACCTGCTTTTTAAATCCGGACACAAATGATTCAGCCGCATTTCTGATAAAAACCGGTTCATCTACATCACTGTCGCAGTAACGCCCCTCACCTCTTATAATTCCGCTTTTATCCCTTATAACAAATGATACTTCATAATAAACCGATCTGTCATGCAGCAGGCCTGACTCTTTGCGTGTAACCGCACCGTGAATAAGCATTTCGGCCGCGGCATCAGCGCATAGAGCAGCAGCATCGGACTGATCGATTAATCCGTTAAGAACATCAGATTTTCGCCCGGCTATTCGCACATTGTAGCCCTCCCTGAAGAACACAAAGCAAAGGGATTCGGTAAGACGGTCCGATAGAAAGGGGTCGTAGTTCATGTCACGTGATATGAATCCGCTGATAACAATATTCCCGTTTACAGGCAGCTTCAGTTCATCCCTCACAAAAAGCTGCATGTCAGCACAGCCGGCACAAAGAATCATTGAAACAAACGCCAGTTTTTTCATCGCATCCTCCCCGCTTCATCCCTGAAAGCCCTTATTATATCAGCACCCTTGCCGCTTGCTCCGGCGATTGTTTCGGCCCTGTCAAGCTCCTGTTCGTATTTTTTACCCAGGCCCATACGAAGATAGAGCATCGCCAGATTTCCCCTTGCGGCAATGATCCCCTCCTCCAGGTCAATGACGCCAAGGTATTCCTTCATAGCCTCCCTGTACTGCGAATTTTTTTCATAGATCATCGCCAGCAGAAGCTTTGCCTGGATGTTGCTGCCGTCGATCTCGAGCGACCTGACCAGCAGTTCAACAACAGTGCCGCCCGCCTCGCCCGACATAACAAGAGACCTGGCCTTCCAGTAAAGGGCTGCCGGGTTATCGGGATCTTCATCGAGAATGGAATCAGCAAAGGATAGAGCGGAACTGAAATTGCCGTTATAGTAACTGATTTTTGAGAGCATAAGACGGGCGTTCAGCAGGCCCCTGTCCTTATCGGCAGCTGCAAGAAAATTATTTTCGGCCTCGGGAAGTCTGCCCGCGGTAAATTCCTTCATGCCCTCCCTGTATAAATCGATGGCCTCGTCGCCCCCGCCGCATGATAAAAGCATTAACAATGATGCAAATAGTAATCTTTTCATGGTTCCTCCATTAAGGCATTATTTTAAGCGCCTTCATGAAGTACTACGTTACGGGAGTTGAAATGGTGAAAATTTTTTTGCGGGAAAAGGGAAAATTTTGAAAAAG
>JAAYBQ010000095.1 GCA_012730035.1 Spirochaetota bacterium | reverse complement strand
TCAATCGCATTATCTATGGCAGTGTTATACTTTCCAGCCTCAAGATAACCCCCGGCAATATTTCCGCCGTAAAAAAAAAGGGTTACAGCGCCTGAAATTATCGCAAGCGGTTCAATACCATTTATGTATGACCCGCAGGTTACTGCACCGAAGAGTGTAATAACAGTCATCGCCACAAAACCCGTACCCGAATCGCCCGCATATATATAGCCGCAGCCAGGCAGTATTCCCAGGAGCGCTGCCAGAGCAGGGCTCTTTTCAGAATCATGCAGGCGGCCGGTGTATTCCACAAGCTCCCTGTATGCAGAAAGTTCAGGTTTAAGTGTACCATGTTCATCGCTGTACACATCCCCTGTTACTATAGATACGTAGGCCCGCCGCCTGGTGTATATCCCGCTGAATATATCGTCCTGGCAGAGAGGGGTGTTTGCGCCAATAAGAGAAAGTCCCGCACGATAATCACCCGTCATAAGCAGGCTGTCGGTTATAATCACGCCTGCAGCACAGCCGGTCTGGTTAGCTGAAGCATAGTCTGAGATTTCAGCGTACCTTCCAGCCTTATACATAATATAAAGCGCAGTGACATCAAATTTTTCACGCGATATGTAGCCGGGGTAATAGCTCTCAAGTCTGCGCAATTCAGCCCAGGCGCGAAAGTATTCACCTTTTTCAACAAGGTAACAGGTAAAAGACAGTATATTTTCAGGGGAATAGGGATCAGTCCGGTCTGTCCCGGCATAAGCACCGGCAAAGGGAACAGCAATCAGCAAAAACATGGCGCAAAGGAGACCCGCCATGAAAGGGGATTTTTTTCTGCCCGGAGCAGCTGGCTGCAGACCGGGCATTGAACAGGTTATTTGCTCCTCCACTTTTCCCACCAGAGGACTGCCGAAGACGCGATGTATATTGATGAATATGTACCAATCAGAATACCAAAGAGCATTACAAAGGCAAAATCATGAAGGGCTTCGCCACCCACAAAGAATATAACAAGAAGAGCAAAGAGTGTGGCCACACCGGTAAGGATTGTCCTTGCGAGGGTCTGGGTGATCGCCTTGTTTATAATCTCAGTAAAAGTAATCTTCGATTTAAGCTGGTTTGTCTCCCTTATTCTATCAAAGATAACTATTGTATCGTTGACGGAGTAACCGTACAGAGTAAGGAGCGCAGCAAGTATTGTTATGTTGAACTCAATACCCATGACGCCGCAGAATGCAATCGACATCGCCATATCATGAAAGAGCGATACCATAGCACCTACCGAGTATTTGATTTCGAACCTGAACGCCAGGTAAACAGACATTATGATTACGGCAAGCAGAGTCAGCCTCCAGGCCGATTTTCGCAGGTATTCACCTATGGCGGGACCAACCGTCTCCTCGCCCTCAACCTTAACACCGGAATATCTGGAGCCCAGCGTAAGCTTAAGGTGCTCCACACCACATTCTACAGCCTGGCCTGCAGCCTGGTCCTTCCGGGCAAAGTCAGCAAGTATAATAAATTCATTAGCAGCGGCATTGCCCGACCTGTTGATCTTAACATTATAGTCTTTCAACTGGTCCATCAACAGAGCCTCGTTCACAGATGAACTGCTAAACCTTGTTGTAAGTCTGTATAATTCGGGCCTGCCCATATTTTCAATGCTTACAAATGTAATCTGAGGATACTTTTCGAACAGAGTCTTCTTGAGCATGTCATTTTTACCCAGACATGCATTCTGTATTGCGGCAACCGGCTTTTTATCGGCAGCTTCAAGTTTAGTCGTGATTATGTATTCATTTTTTGATGTATCGCCCACGCGCTGTACTGAAGGATCATAGTCCCTGAGGAGGGTTCTGATAGTCCCCTCATTAACGCTTGTATCCTGGAAGCTGGCCACAATTTTATGCCCGCCGACAAAATCGATGCCCCAGTTAAAACCGCCCGTGACTATGGTCAGAGCAACAAGGACAACCACAAGCAGCCATGACAGGCCGAAAATAATATTTTTATATTTAAGAAAATTAATAGTCCTTTCCAAAATCCTGCTCCTTATAAGCTCAGTTTATTCATTTTTTTATTCAGGGAGATAAGCTCGTAAACAAAACGAGTTACATATAGCGCTACAAACATGCTCACTATTATACCAACGAAAAGTGTTACGGCAAATCCTCTGATCGGCCCCGTGCCATACTGAAACAGTATAAAAGCCGCAAGCAGCGTTGTAAGGTTGGAGTCAAAGATTGTCCAGAAAGCCCTGTCAAAACCGTTTATTATGGCAATCCGGATACTTTTCCCTTTCCGGAGCTCCTCTTTTATCCTCTCATAAATAATAACATTCGCATCTACTGCCATGGCTACAGAAAGAAGGAATCCCGCAATACCGGGCAGTGTAATGGTAAAACCAAGGAGCGAGAGAATCGCAAGTGTGAATATGATGTTGATTATAAGACCTATGTCAGCAATGAGCCCGCCAAGCTTGTAATATACAAGAGCGAAAAGGAAGATTCCCAAAAGTCCTATGGCAAAAGCCTTGACCCCTGCCTCTATGGAATCCTGTCCCAAAGATGGACCAACTGTTCTTTCCTCAACTATTTTAAGGTCAACCGGAAGCGCACCCTCTTTTATAATACGGGCAAGGGTCATGGCCTCGTCGTACGAAAAGCCGCCGCTTATATTACCTGAACCCGATGAAATTGTTTCATTGATATGTGGAGCGTTCCTGACCTTTTCATCAAGCACGATGGCCAGGCGTTTACCCTTGTTTTCCGGCGCGGTAGCCTGCGCGAATTTGCTTGCGCCCTCAGGTGTGGTTTTAAACGAAACGACAATCTGCTGCATCTCGTCCCTGTCAACAACAGCTTCTTTTATATCAGTACCCTTGACGGCAATCTCCCGCAGCAGTGCAATGGGGTAAGCCGGTTTTACTGTGCCTGTATTTTTATCCCTCTCCCAGTAAAAGAGAAGTTCCATTGTATCGGGCAGTGCGATGGTTTTTGAAATCTCGGCAAGCAGCATCTTCTGCTGTACCGGGTCATCGGGGATCTGTTTATCCCTGAAATTTTCTTTGAACCATACAGATGCAGCGTCACTATATTTGTCATCAACCAGCCTGTATTCAAGACTTCCGGTTGTTCCTATTGCTTTTTTTACACCGGCAGGGTCCTTGACACCGGGGAGCTGAATTTCAATGGCCTCATTACCCCTTGGCCTTATGGATGGTTCAGACACGCCGAACTTGTCTATCCTGTTCCTGAGAAGTTCCAGCGCCTGCTGTGTTATTTCGGTTTTGTCAGCTTCAGTAAGAGTGCGCCCCAGCTTCTGCTCAATGCCTGCAAAATTCGCCTGCAGAGAAAGATACATGCCGCCCTGAAGGTCAAGCCCCAGGTTGATTTTCTTCGCAAGGAACACCCTTTCAACCCAGTGTTTAAGAATTTTAACGTCCGAGATGCCCTGAAAATTTTTCAGTTCATTCATGATCGCATCGGTAATATTTGTTCCGCTGACAATAATCACCATGCCGTTTTCAGTAAGAGTGTATCCCCCGCCTGAGAATTTGTTTTTTATTGTTTCGATATTTTCGGCAGTAGCCGAATCCGCAAGCCTGATCTCCATCTGCTTGGTACCCATGGTAGGCAGTATCAGCAGTACCGATATCACGATAATGGATAAAATAAAAATTGTCTTGTACAACATGCCCTTAGTCATCTGGACCCTCTAAAAAAATTATTTCCTGTAACTGTTCATTACTTTCCGGCTTGTTTTTCTACCGCCGGGCGATTTCATCCTGGATTTGTATAGAATGAAAATTATGAAGATGAAAAAGATTATTCCCCCCTTCACAACAATATCCGATGCAGTCTTGCTCATCCCCATAAAACCACTGCCCGATTGATCCTCTTCGCTTACTGCCGGAACATCTGCAGACTGGTCAGCGGCCATGGTTACCTGCGTATCAGCAAGTTTAATATCCGGAATGCGCCTGTATTTAAAATTACCTTCATTTATCTGAAGCAGTTCTCCGCTGTAAGGTTCTATCTTTGCCACGGCCGTCTTTTCATTTACCGGAGTTTCGGCCCTGGCCTTCTCTTTTTCCGCAGGAACCTTCTTTGTAACCGCAGCTTTTTTCTCCCGGGGTTTAACCTCCGGTGTTTTATCGCTTACGGCTGACTCAACATTCTCATCCTGCACAGAGCCGGCAACGTCACCATTGTCGCCGGTTACATCAACTGATTCAGTTATTACCTCTTCAACAACTGTACCACCGGAAACATCAGCATCGCCGGAGGTATTATCCTGTGCATACAGGGCAGGTACGGAAATCCATAATAATGCAGTTAAAACCGGTATAATAATCGACTTCATAAACCAACTCCCGCGTCAGGAGACTTTAGCCTGAATGGCTCCCTTGACAAATTCAATGTTAGTGTTATTGCCAACCTTGAGAACAACAACATCATTATTAACGCTGACAACCACACCATACATTCCGCCCGTTGTCAGCACCCTGTCACCCTTCTGTATGGTGTTAACCATGGCCTGGCGTTCTTTCTCCTTCTTCTGCTGAGGCCTGATCAGAAGAAAATAAAAAATTGCGAATGTAGCAACAAGAAGCAGGATTGTACTCAACCCGCCACCTGCCGCCCCCGAAGCTCCCTGTGCCTGTGCATAAGCCGCTGTTCCAAACATATTATGATCCTTTTGATTTTATTTTCCCTGCGATTGCAAAACCGGTTGAAAACCGGCTGAAAAAACAACATTTTATACTACCCTCAATAAATTAGAGAGTTATGTCAACTGATTTATTCCCAGTGATACAGAGGCCTCACCGTAAAGATTTACCTGTTGAAAATAAGTACCGGCGTTGAAATGGTTAGATATTTCTCCAGTTCAACTATATCCCTGTTGAACATCCTTATGCATCCGCTTGAACAGAGACCGCCTATGGATTTCTCGTCGTTATTGCCGTGGATCGCTATGCCGTAACCCGGACCCGGCGTCTTACCCCTTACCTGCGGTATGTCGCCTGCCGCAAGCGCACGGTTGTACCTTGACAGGTCAGCTTCATTGGGATAGTTAATGCCGAAATACCTGGGGCCGTACACATTGTCACCAAGGTCCTCTTTTATGTTGTTAAACCTGTGATAGCCCGCCGCGGCCCTGAAATAGACTTCATTCATCTTCATCAGCTTTCTGTATGATTCAGTCTCGCGCCCCGCGTCCATGCTGAGCATCTCGTTGATCATATAAATACCTTCAGGGGTTCTGTCGTCACCCTCAAAGAGCTTCTGTTTCATGTCAGTGTTGCTGCCGTAACCGATTTTGTAACGGGCGACACGTTTAATATCCCTGTCAAAGACTTCCAGAACAAAGTCTTTCTTTATTATAACAATGGCATACCTTCCGTTAAATGAGGCAAAGGCATGCTGCAGCGCACTTTCTTTGGCGGAACCGCATCCATGTGTGACCGGGAGCAGAACGGAACATAGTACTGCAACGGCCATTTTTTTTGCGATTACAAACCGGGGCATAATTATTTCCATACCGGTGAAGAATTTTTATTCATCTTTTGAAGCTCATCAATAACATCATCAGTCAGGTCAAATACCGGCCGGGAATATACAACACCCTCACCCGTACCAAGCATAAAATCAACTTCATGCCTGCCCGCTACAGACTCAACAGCCTTTTTAATCCTGGCATATATTGCGGCCTTAAGTTTTTTCTGGGCTTCCTCTACCTTTAGCAGTTCCGACCTGTAATGCTCAAGCTGCCGGCCGCCCCCCTCCCTGCCTGCGGATTCAGCGGCACTGATCTTTTTAAGCAGGTCTTCCCTCTTTGCCCTGAGGGACACAGCCTCATTGCTGCGTGAAAGTTCATAGTCATAAATTGTGTTCATATTCACATAGCGGATCACATAGCCGTCACCTTCGCTCCCGCTTAGATATGGGGCCGAACACGCAGCAGTCAGAACAGCCACTAATAAAAATAACACCGGGCGCATCAGAACCTCATGTCGCCTATACCGAACTGGAAATTGTACCCGCTGATAGCCTTGAATCCGTCATCATAGATCATCTTTTTACCGAACCAGAAACGCAAAGGCATCATTGGTATCTGCACCTTGATGCCGAAACCATAAGAATATATAAAATAGGGGAGCAGGTCCGTGTCAAAAAAATCATCAATGCGTTTAAGCCTGCCGCTGGCAAGGTCCTGCTGCACATAGTCCCTGTATGTATCGTTAAGCTGTTTCTCCCAGAACTTGTCAGACCAGAGTGCGCCAGCGTCAAAAAATGCGACTGCCCATAACATCTCGGGATGAAGCGGCACCCTGAATTCTGCGCCGTAAAGTATTCTGTGGTAAAGCCCCACGTAACTCCATGAATCCGGAAGGTCGCTGTCGTAATAATCCCAGCCCCTTACAGTTTCGGGGCCACCTATATCAAGCCTGTCATCGCTCTCGACCCATTCGTTGTCCTCGTAATTCTGGTTCCCGCTTACCCACGATTTACCAAGGGGAGGCTTTATAAAGTCAGCGCTTACCCTGAATTCAATAGCCGTTGGATGTGACTCGAGAAAGGGAAGATGGAAAGGCGAATAGTAGGCGTAAAATTCCGGTGAATACTGGATAAAATGGTCATCACCACGCAGCAGGCCGCCGCCGGTAAATGAAACACTCATACCCGTGCGAATACCGCGTGTCGGGTTAAGATAATTGTTCTTGGAATCCATGAATGTATAGAGCTTAAGGGTGCGCTTCTCCTGGCCACCGCTGTCAGCATACATGAACACCTCGTCAGGGCAGTTGCCCGATGGATCGGTATAAGTTTTAAACGTATGCACCCAGGAGGATCCCGATACAAAATAATACCAGTAACGGTAACTGAGTCCAAGGGAATAACCGATTCCATTCAGCTTGTAAGTTGCCGTGTCGTCGGACTCGGGGAACATTGAGGTTGTCTCTTTATTATATATATAGTAGAATATCGAACTGCTGAATCCCAGGGGCTTATCGAACAGCCATCGCTCCTGGAAACTGAGGGTTATAGAGGTCTTTTCAGGGCCGTACTCAAACTTGACGCCGACGGTCTGCCCGTTTCCCAGAAAATTATTCTCGGTAATATCCGCAAAGATCGAGAACCCCGCATTTGAACCATAACCTCCACCGAGTGAAAGGGTTCCCGAAGGCTGTTCCTCAACATCGACTATCAGGTTCATGTAGCCGTCCTTTGTGCCGGGCCTTACGTCAAAGTCCACCTGCTTAAAGAATCCCAGGTTGTAAACCTTTTCGCGCGAGATCTGCATCTTGGCCGCGTCAAAAATCTCGCCCTCCTTAATCGCAAGCTCCCGCCTTATTACCCTGTCCTTGGTCTTTTTGTTACCCTTGATTATTATCTGTTCAACGTAAGCCTTATTGCGCTCCTCGACCCTGAAATTTATTTTTACGTATTTACGTATCTCCTTTTTACCGTTAACCTCGACCTCTTTTTCTGTAATCGTCTTTTCGGGCACCACCCCTGCAAATATATAGCCCTTTGACGCGTAATAAAGGCCAACGGAATTCTTGTCATTCATGTACTTTGAATTGTTAAATACCTCGCCATTCTCCTTCAGCATGAATCTGCTTTTGATGTTCTCAAGCTCCTCCAGGCTGATCACCTGTCCTTCACCCGCCTTTATGTCAAGCGTATAGGGGCCGTCAAAATAATATTTTTCGCCCTCGTAAAGCTTCAGGACTATGTATATGCAGCGCTCGTTTTTTTTGTCAGGATCAACCCATTCGTACTCGACCTTTTCATCAACTATCTGCGCGTCAAGGTACCCCTCCTGCTGGTAGTAGCCTATAATCTTGCGCTTGTCATCCTCGTAAATGCCGGCCTTGAATGCGCCGTCAGTGAAGAGTGAATCCTCTTTGGTCTCCATTAGCTGGTAGAGTTCTTTTGTGTAGATTTTATTCGCGCCAAGAATGGTTATCTTGCGGACCTTTATCTCCTCACCCTCATCGATGATGATATCGAGCAGAACGCTGTTTTTATCGGAACCCTCGCGAACCCTGTAAGTTATGTATGCTGAAAAATATCCCTGGCTGTCATACTTCTCGCTGATTCTGCCGATGCTGCTTTCGACAAGCTCCTCCCTGTAAACATCGTTCTCCTTGAGCATCATGAGCTCAAGAAGGTCAGTCTCGATAATTTCGTCATTCCCCTTAAGTACGATTTTTTCAATTACCGGCCTCTCTTCGAAGATGAACTTTATAGCCACCCCGTCGCCGAATTCATCTATTTCGACCGAGACATTTTTAAACCTGCCGGTGGCAAAGAGTCTTTTAATATCATCGCGCACCTCGTCAGATTTTAAAGGGTAGTCAACCGCGGTATGAAGAGTCTCTTCAAGATCATCGGCATCGACATTGACAAGTCCCTCCATTTCAATCTTTTTGACAATACGGTTTTCGTATTTAGATGGTTCCGATGAAAGCAGGTAGAATGCGCCCGTGGAAAAAAGGAGCATGATCACCAGTGAAGCTGCAATAACTACAGGTCTTTTATAAATTGACATTATCAATAACTGTTCCAGTATAAGTATTTGATTGAATCACCTAAAGCCGGCATTAAACACACAGATCCGGGATAAACCCTCAGATCATCATCCTCAGCCCGAAATAATACTGCACGCCGGGTTCAGGGTAGCCCTCTCTGTATGAATATTTTTTATTGTAAATATTATTAATTCTAGAATCTATATATAAGGTTTCATAGACCTTAAAGTGAATATCAAGAGACCCGGACAGAACCGCGTCAAGCTTATTCTCTGTGAAACGATCTGTATAAACCCGGCTTTTCCAGGTATTGCTCCAGTTAATCTCCAGAATGGGGCCCGCAAGTACCAGGTTAAAACCGAAAGTATTTTCAGGCCTGTATGTTATTTTTATTTCTTTATTATCAGGGTAGAACCTGTAATAATCACAGGTAAATTCCACATTAAATTTCTGTCCCAGAATACCGAAAGTTGTTACAAATTCCGCGTTTGCATTGACATATTTTACAGGAAGGGTATCCGCTCCCAGGACCTTTTCGGGCAGTACAGAATAATTTATAAATTCGCTGCTGTTTTCAAAATATCCCCCCAGTTTAAGCTTCATGGCGGATATTGCCAGCGATGAGCTGCTTCCGGAAGAAAAATCAAAATCGAATACTGTTTTAAGTTCCGTGTGATTGACTTTTGACGGAAGAAGATCCAGCGGAGGCTGAATGTATTTATGCTGCGCCAGAAATTCCTCAGGCCTGTACGGCTCCAGCGTGTACTCGTGGAAGAGTTCCACCGAAAGAAATTTCAGGTTGATAGACGAGAGTGCAGCCCTGGCGTACAGATAGTTTGTGCCGTCCCTGTTCCAGATAAAGACCGGGAAAGTAATTGTCGACATCATAAATTCGGTAACTTTAAAACTGAAATAGAATTCAACTCCGGCAGAGGCGTCGTCATCATACAACGCGGGGTAGTTGTAGCCCGTACCATCAATCACGAAACCGGCCTTGTTGGCAGCAGACCATATATACTCCATACCGAGAGTGAACTCCCCCTTGTAGAAGGTCTCCCTGTCCATTACGTCAGTATTTTTCTCTTTCAGACTGTGGTCATACCTGGCAAAGTTTATATCAAGGTCCCACCTGTCGGGGCTGGGCTTGTATTCGGTCTTGAGCCTGAATTTGATTCTGTCCCTGTTCTCCCTTGAATACGGATTATTATACATTCCATAAGTGCTGTTCGCTATTTCAAACTGCGGTATTATCTTCCAGAAATCACCCAGGCCGAGTTCACCGGTAAAGCCGGTCTCATTGGCAAAAAAACTTGTGT